>DATING010000564.1:0-10493 GCA_035474555.1 Longimicrobium sp.
CGCCGGAACGGTTGCGTACCGGGTCGCAGCCGTGCTGCGCGGCGAAGCGATCGACTATGACCTCCGCCGCCCCGAGCGGGTGGCGGACTGAAGGGATCCTCGGCCGTCCTCCGCCGGAGCGACGCGTCCCGATCGGTGAACCCCGCGAAGAAAAAGGCGGGCATGCATGCCTGCGTGCACGCACACGCAGGCCCACCCGCCACTCCCCGTCTGAACATGCCCGAAGCAGCGCAACTCAATGACGTCCTGAGCGAGCGGAGCCGCACTCGCCGCGCCGAACGCGACCGCCGCGACGGCACGGAGCGCACCCGTGCTCATCAGACCGGCATGTGCGGCGACATGGCATCGCTCTGCGGCGAGTGCTACGCCGACGAGCGTGCGGACCTGCTCGCCTGGGCCCGCGAGCAGCCCGACCCGCGCCCGGAGGAGGAGGCACTGGAATACTGGCGCCGGATCGGGGGCCGCTTCCTCGACGCCTGGCACGACGTGGCGTCGGCCCGGATCCGGGAGACGGACGCCGGCGCAGGCCGGCACCGCCACGGAGGCTCACGCTGATGCCGGCCACGTTCGAGCTGGGACCGCAGGTGCCGGCCGGCAGGCTGATCGCGGCCTGCACCGCGTTCGCGGCCGGGACCGGCCCCGCTCCGGACCACCGCACCCTCGCCACCGCCATCGCCGGGGCCAGACGACAGCAGGATGGGGAGCGCCTCGCCGCCGTCGCGCTCTGCGCGGGTGTCGTGACAGTCCCGGCCGAGGTCATCGCGGTGATCGGCGCGGTCCGCGATGACTACGCCCGGTGCGAGCTGTTCAGCGACGCCATCAAGATGGAGCTCCTCGGCGTCTCCCACGCGGTCGCTGCCGCAGAGGTGATGGTCCCGGGCGAGTGCTGGCGGCGGAACGTGCTCTGCTCGTTCCTCGCGCTGGATGGCGCGGCGGAGGTGCTCACCTGGCGCGGCGTCCATGCGGCGCTGCCCGAGATCGGAACGCGGCCCGACCTCAACTTCGTCGTCGTCAGCGCCGTGAGGCACGGCGTCCTGACCGATTGGAGCGTGGCGTGGTCCCTCGCGGCCTGCGCCGACGCGATGGGCCAGCGAGACGTCGCCTGCGCCGCGATCCGGAGGGGCACCGCCCCGGCGTGGAGCGCCCTGCACGCCGACCTGGAGCGCATGACGCCGGCGGCCGACCCGGACGGTGCAGCCACCACGCTCGCGTGGCTCCGCCCCCAGCCGGAGGAGCAGCGGGCGCTGGTCGTCGAGACAGCGCTGGAGGCGCGCCTGCTCTCCGACCCGGACGCGGTCGCGGCAGAAGTGCGCCGCGCCCTCGTCCGAACCAGCCAGGACAGCGGGTGGCACGAGCTTACGATGCTGCTGCGTGCTGCGCGGCGCTTTGGTCTCCCTCTGCCAGACGAGCTCAGCGGAGAAGTGGATGCGGTCCGGGCAGCGAAGGACACACGGGACCGAGAGCGCGCCCTCGACACGGCCCGTGCGCACCAGATGGCCGGTCGCCGGCCGCGCAGGCGCGCCCCGACGTCACCCGGCACCTGCCAGGACGGCTCGCCGCCGGGCATGCAGACGGCCATCGAATCTCAGCTGGCTTTTACCCTGTGAGCGCGCGAGTACCGCGCCCACCTCCAATTCCACTCGCGTCCCGCTCTCCCGTGCCCGAAACCGCCATCCTCGACCTGCTGTCGCCGCGGGAGCCCGACATCGCCGACGACGAGCCGGGGATTCCGTCCGGGTCGGGCGACCAGACCACCGCGCTCGTAGCCGGGCGCAATCCGGCTCTGCCCGATGAGGCAGTCGCGGGAACCCCGCTGCCGCCCGTTGCCGACCCCGCGATTATCGTTGCGGTGCTCACCGCACGCATGGACGTCCTGCTCCGCCACACGTACCGCTACGCGCCCCCGGTGATGGAGGTCGAGGCGGCCCGCGCTGCCTTCACGCCGTACGACGCTGCGCAGGACTGGCGCGTGGGCCGGGAGCACGAGCACGCCGCGAGAGACCGGGGGGCGTCGTGCGGCTGGTTGCCCGCGGCACCCGCTGAGGACGACGAGCCGGGGTGGCGGGGCTGGTGCACCATGACCCTGGAGTATGGCCGGCTCGCTTCGGCGCTGCTGCCGCCCGACCATCCCGATGCCCAACGGTTCACGGCCCGGGTGGACTCGCGGCCGGCCAGCGTTCCCAGGACGGAGCCGTGGCTGCTGGGAGCGGCGGGGGAGCGTGTCACTGCACTATATCGTGAGGTGCGCCGCCGGTACCACGCGCACCCGTGGTTCATCCGGGACCGCGACACGCCCGCCGCGTTGCTCCGGGTCCGCGCCAGGCTGGCCAGGCGGCGCGAGCCAGGCGACAACCGGCAATGGGAGATGGCGAGCGACAGCATGGCCGAGCTCGACGGGGTCCTCGTCCGCTGTGCGCCCGCATGGTGGTACCGGGTGGTGGTCGGCAGGGGCGCGGTCCCGCTCCACGCCATCGAGAGCTCGCGCGCCGAGTGGCGGGCCCGGATCGACACGCCGCCGGATATGGCGTTGTACGCACCCGGCCCGCTTCCCCCCGCGGCCACTTTGACTACTTAACCGCCGGGCCGGTCCGCGTAGGCTTGCGGCCACTTTGACCACTTGACAGCCGCGCCTGACCACGATTTGCCGCGCGAGAAGAGTGCTCGTTCCACGGGCCTCTCTCCTCGCGCGGCCATTTTTCGCACGCCATCCATCCACGCCCATGACCACCATCTCCGCACCGGAGGCTGGCACCGCCAGCCTGGACGTCTACTTCCGCGATCTCCACCGGTACCCCCTCCTAACCGTGGAGGAGGAGCGGGAGCTTGGGCGTGCCGCGCAGGCGGGAGACGCGGCCGCCCGCGAGCGCCTCGTCACCTCGAACCTGCGGTTCGCCGTCACGATCGCGAAGAAGTACCAGGGGTTCGGGCTGCCGCTGGAGGACCTGATCAGCGAAGCGAATCAGGGACTGATGCGCGCGGCCGAGAAGTTCGATCCGGAGCGTGGGTTCCGCTTCCTCAGCTACGCCGTGAACTGGATCACCGCCAAGATCGACCGGGCACTCGAGCACGCTCCGATTGTCCGTCGGAAAGGCAGTGCGCCCCAGCAGGCCCGGGTCGTACGGCGGGCGGCGGCAAAGCTCTCCCAGCGCCTGGGGGCAACACCCACCACGGCCGAGATCGCGCACGCCATCGGGATGGAAGAGGCCGACGTCGCCGCCGCGCTGAACGTCCACCACGCTCTCTCCCTCGACCAGACCTTCGAGGACTCCACCGCCACCCTGCTCGACCAGCTGGAAAGCACCGACGAAGAGCTCCCGGACGACCGCGCGTACGACGCGGAACGCCGGGAGGTCATAGGAGCCGTCCTCGACACCCTGCCCGAGCGCGAGGCCAGGACCCTCCGGCTGCGGTTCGGACTGGATGAGTCCCCGCTGACGCAGGAGCAGATCTCCGAGCGCTTCGGCCTCACGCGGCAGCGGATCCAGCAGCTGGAGAGCCAGGCGCTCAAGCGCCTCCGGGAGCACTCGCGTGCGGTCCACCTGCTGCCGTTCCACGACTCGGCGGACGAGGCGGCAGAGGCCGGCCACGCCGACGGAACCGGCCAGCGGGCAATCCCGCTGCCGCGGCGTAGCACGACCGGCCACGCTCCCACTCCCCCGCCACCCGCGCGCGAGCCCGTGCGGACCCGCAGCCCCGCGCCGGCCGCAACCCGCCGGCCCTGGGACACCTCCGTGGCGCTCGCGGCTCGGCGTGAACCGGGCAGCCCCTGGACCGTCCGCGGGTACGTGGCGGAGCGCATCCGCGGCAGCTCCCTCGACGCGGTCGCACAAAGCTCCGGGGTCCCCCCGGAGGAGCTCCGGGACTACCTCTTCGGCATCCGGCCCCCTTCGGCCTCGCTCCAGCGGCTGCGCAGGTGGTACGAGCAGGCCGTGCCCCGCGCCGAACGCGCAGTGGAGGCGGAGCCTATGGTCGGCAGAGCGCCCAGCGACGAGGACCGGCCGCCACGCGCAACCGCTTCACCAGCCCCGCGGCGGGCGAGCACCGCCGGGTGGGGCTTCGTGCGCGGGGGTGGGAGAGACCCTTTCGGCGTAGCGCAGCCGCATCGGCGCATGGCCGGGGTGTCCGGTGCCGGGGGGCGAAATGCGCCCGTCGGCGAACGCCCGGGTCTCCGGCGCCCGGCCCTGGATCCGGAGGAGGAAGCGGACCGGTTCAGCGAGATTCGCGAGTTCGCGCGGACCCGCGGAGAGCACCAGGGCGGGCGGCGGGTGGCCGCGGAGATCGGGATTCCGGGGAACACCTTCTGGAACTTCCTGCAGGGTGCCCGCCCGCGTGAGCCGCATGCCCCGAAGATCCTGCGCTGGTACGAGACCGCTCCCCGCGACGAGATGGAGGCCGCACCGGGTGAATACCGGAGCGTGCCGGTCGAGACGCTGCGGCAGTTCCTCCAGGCCGAGGCGGGGCGCACCTCGATCGGGCGTGCGGCGCGAGCGGCCGGGGTTGGGAAGAGCGGTCTCGCGCTGTTCCTCTCGAATCACACGCGGACGCCACACCCGCGGACGCGCCGCCTGCTCGCCATGCACTACCTGCGACGGCAGGAGGAGATCGCCGGCCGCACGGGCACGCCCGAGGCGGCACCGGCGCCACCATGCCGGCGGAGTGCGGGCGAGGCGCCCGGCGGTGCCACGCCGGGTGCGCCGCACGCCGTAGCGCCGTCCACCGCCCCGCCGGATCCCTCTCCTGGCGACCAGGAGGCATCGACTCCGGAAACGGCGGAACGCCCCGGCCCCGGCTCGCCCGCCTGCGTTCGCGAGGGATCGAACGCCGAAGCCGCCACCAAACGCAATGATTCGGCGGCCGAGGCCCCGCGGGCCGGCGAGTCGGAGCGCGTGCCGCCGCACGCAGCGGAGACCGAGCTGCGCCGCTTCTACCTCGGGGTCGCGCTCCGCACCTCGGTCGCGGCGGTCGCTGGATCGGTGAGGGTTCCGGTGCCGGACCTAATGGCGTTCCTGCAGGGCGGCGAAGCCGCGGGGGCGCTCTGCCTGGCGCTGCAGACGGACTACGGGCACCGCGCGCTCCTGAAGGCTCGCGCCCTGGACGCCCTTGTCGAGGACATCGAGCCGGCGGCGCTCGCGAACACCCGGCGCCGGATCGTCCTCGCGCTTGCGCGGGGGTTCCGGCAGGGCGGCCATCACTGCCCCGGGTGGCTGCGCGACGTGCTCCGCCCCACCGGCGCGCAACACCCGGCCGCCTAGGACCGGTGGGAGCACACCCCCGCGGCACACCCCACGGGATCCCGGGCGAGGGATTGGGGTGCACCGCCTCCCCACCCCGGGTACCGTCACGCCTCCGCAACCCCGCCCAGAAAACCGCGGGCGCCAACACGAGGCGACGCCACGGCCGGGAGGGGCAGACCAACCCTTGACCACCCGCACCCCGAGTTCCAGCAAGCCCGCCGCCCAGGTGCGGGCCTGCCGCGGAAACCACGCCGCCTGATCCCACGAAAACGGAAGTGGAGCAATGGCTTACGAGGCACTTTTCCTGACGGGCGCGGCGCTTGGCCTGCTCGTCAACATCACATTCGCCGTGCTGGAAAGGTCCCGGGGGCGCGCCCCGACCAAAGCGGAGATGCAGGAAATCCGGTCCCGGATGCCGGATGGGGAGCCCGTGCCGCGCGTGCGCGTGCTCTCAGCCACGCGCTTCGAGGCGAGGGTGGGGGCCGGCGCCTTCGGAGTGGGCCGCGTGCTCTTCATCGCCGAGCGGTTGCTCGGCGAGGAGCTGGAGCTACTCCGGCCGGCACTCGCCCACGAGGCAGGCCACCTCCGTGCTCGCCTGCTGCCGCCTGACCTCGCGCCGGTCTACCAGGGATGCCTCGTCGCAATCTCGGGCGCTTTCGGCTTCGGCGTGCTGGCCGTGGGTGTCCTGGTGACCTGCGCGGCCGGCCTCGCGCACTGGCGGCATGAGGAGTTCCTGGCCGACCGGCGCTCGCCCGTGCCACCGGGAGTCCTGCTCGCTCAATACGAGTGGTTGGCCGCACACGTCTCTCCGCCCGCCAGCCCGCGACTGCCGCGACTGCTCCGCTACCCGTCGCTGGAGGAGCGGATCGCCGCGCTCCGTGCCCGCCGGGATCGAGGGGACGCCTGAGCCCGCTACCCCCTGGCAGAAAAGCGCCGGCGAGGGTGTCGCCGAATGCCGGGATCAACGCACCGCGAAGCGAGGGGCACCAATGGTCGATTTTCAGAAGCTGCGCCTTCAGCCGGCCAGGTCCAGGGCGGAGCGTGAGGCCGAGTGGGCCGCCACCGAGGCCCGACGGCTGGAGGAGAAGGCCGGGCCCAGGAACCGGGTGTTCGACGTCGACGGCGAGGCGGCGGAGATCGCCCGCTTCGGCCGGGACATGGACGGCGACCACTGGCTCGCCATCTACGTCCGCCCCGCGCGCCCCCTGAACGCGATGGGGGGCGCGGAATTCCTCCGCGTCATGGTCCTGGAGCCCGCGTTCCCGGCGATCTCCGCGGCGGTGGACGAGGGCACGCTCGCCGAGGGCATGCGCATCCGGATCCGCGGCGACCTCCGGAACAGCCGAGGCACGGTCTGCCTCTTCGCGCGATCGGCCACTCCGCTCGCGTAACCCCGCTTCCAAGCGAGACCCAATGGCCACGGGACGAAAGCACTGGCTCCTGCGGGACAAGGGCGAGGTGTACGCCCTCTGCTCGCTCTGCGTGATGTACCGCCGGCTGGAGTTCTACGTCGATTACGACGCGACCCCCGGGCAGATCGCGGAGGTGGTCGCGTCCCAGGACGGGCGGTGCCGTGCGGAGATCGAGGATTACCCATGCTGCCGGTCGATCCCCGCCGCGGGCGAGGACGAGGGCGAGGACGAGGGCGAGGACGAGCCCGATCCGGCGGAGGAGGAGTAGGCCTGGACGCTTCGCCGTCCACGTCCTCGCCGGGCACCGGCAGGGAGAAAAGCGCGGCGGCTAAAGTCTGCCGCCGCTCCCCGCAGCCGAGGTGCCCCATGCATCGCCAGGTGATCCACGCACCCTTCGTGGTCGGTCCGGGCGGGATCCGGATCCTCCAGTGCCACAGCCGCGGCGACCGCCGCTTCACGCCGTTCAACTGCTTCGTCCCAGCCTTCGGGCGCCAGGACAGCATCGAGAACCACTATCACCGCGCGAAGCGCTTCGGGGAGCGCGGGCGCCGCGGGACTGGCGGGAGGCCAAGGCGCTGAAGGCCGCCCACCGCCAGACCGGCTGGCAGATCGGCCCGGTGGCGGCCGACGTCCGCAGCAATCCGGCGGGAACGAGCTTTCGGCTCGACGACCTCGGCATCCAGTTCTACGTGATGCTGTGGTCCCGGTACCTGCGGGCGCGTCCCGACCTGGTGGCGGCCGCCGCGGAGTTCGACGAGTTCGAGGACCCGTTTCGTGGCGCCTTTCCCTTCTGCCAGGCTGACGTGATCCGCCAGGTGGTGCGGGGCGGCGTCGAGAGCCTGCGACCGATGTTCACGGAGCTGGAGGCGATGCTCCGCGCCGGATGATCGCCGCCGCACCACACGCCCGACCAGGTACCCCCACGATGATCCAGGAACTGGCAGGCACCGTCCAGGCAACGCTCGCGCGCCTTGCCACCAACACGCTCGACCCCCGCGACGAGAAGATGTTCTGCGACCACGCCTGGGTCCCCGGGACCGGAGGCGTGTGGGAGTTGCAGGGACGCTTTCTCGATGCAGGCGATGCGTTCCATTTCCGTCACGTGGGTGACTACGCGGGGGTCGAGCACCTCGTCGCGGCGATCGTCACGAACACCGGCACCCCCGCGTACCAGGCCGCCTGGCGCACGTTCGTCCCCATGCTGGACGAGTGGCTGCGGATCGGCCGCCGGAACCCGTGGATCGCCGAGGCGTGGGATCCGCCGTTCAACGACCGGTCGTTCGCGCTCTGCCGCTCGCCGGAGCAGATGGCGCGCACGGTGGACCGCAACAACTGGTCGTTGGGCACGGCCTTCGTCCTGGCGGGCACGGACGTGTGCATGATCCAGCAGCGCGATGGAGGGGGCGAGTTCCTGATGATCCGGGGCTCGCAGGCCTTCGACTCCTGGAGCACCGGGCCGGGCGCCATCCACGGTACCCAGCTCGCGGCCTATCTCCGGGCGGTGGTGGACGCGCCTCTCGACAACGAAGGACACCCTTCGTGGTACGACCGGGTGCGCGGCTGCGCGTCCGGCGGCGAGCCGGCCGTCGTCCCGGCGGAGACGGGCCCGGACGTCGCGCGGTGGATCACTTCGTAGAATCCGCCTTCCGCGAGTTCCGGAGTGCGCGCCCCACCTCCACGAGGGCCGGTCCGGGTTCATGCTGCGTAGCGGCCGGGGACGAAGTGGGCAGGGGTGTTGGCGAGCAGCCGCAAGGTCCCGGTACCCGCCGCCCGGCGCTTGCCCCGGGGCGCGGCCTGGTGCGGCCGCGCGGCCCCTCACCTCCTCTGCCCGCACTCGGCCGGTCGTTCGCTCTTCTCCGGCGCCCGCCGTGACCGTCGCGGATTCGGTGAACGTTCCGCTTCGTGAGCGATGGCGTTCCCGCAGCGCGGCAGAGCCGCGGACGCGTTGTACCTCGCACCGCAGACCGACTACGCCCACCGCGCCCTGATCAAGGCCCGGACGCCCTGATGCGAGGACATCGAGCCAGCGGCAAGGCCCAGGATCGGCGCCGGATCCTCCTCAGCATCGCGCGGGGGATTCGGCAAGGTGGACACACCTTGCCCCGCCTGGCTGCACCCCATGCTCGAGCCGAACGCCGCGGCGTGAGGCCGCCGCCGTGCGACCGGATCACGTCACGGCCCACGTCCGGCGTGCCCCGCCCCAGCCATGCGCAACTCTTTGCGAGGGCCCTCGTTCCGGAACCGGCGCGTACGATCCGGCGTACCCGGGGTACGTGCGCCCGGGATCCGGCTGCTCACCCGGGCGCGGGGATGTACCTCTGCGCGATCGGGAAAAGAACCTACACCGAGCCGGCCCCGGGACCGGGTGCCGGCGGGAAGCGATACGAAGGGAATGATCAGGAACGCGGAGGCACTGGTAGTCGGCGACCGCCAGGCGATGGACGGGATCGAGTGGGTGATAGAGGCCGTGGAGATGCAGGACGGCCGGATGCAGGTACTGTGGCGTGGCGCCGCCGAGGAGCGCCGGTGGGACGAGTACGAACCGGGGGTGCCGGTCGTGGTTTCACCCGCCCGTGGGGCCGAGTGGGTGAGAAGCATCAAGAAGGCTGGGGATCTCCTTCCAGGCGACCGGCGGGTAGGAACGCAGCACCCTCCGTTCACGGTGGCCGGCGTCGACGCCGCCGGCCCTGTCGTCGTGGTCGAGTGGACGAACGGAGCGGCGATCCGCGTGCGCGAATACGAGCCGCACGTCGGCATCCTCGTAGAAACCCCGGCCCAGGAGTGCGGGCGGGCATGACCAGGCCTCCGGCTGACTGGCGGCGGCTCCGCCGGCTTGCCGAGGAGGTCCCCGATGTGAAGTGACGCCCACCGTGGCCTGCCGGCCTCGTCCGCTCCCCGGCGGATGCTGTACCCTCTTTCCGGTCACCTCCATCAGGCGTCCCTGCGCACCCTCACCCGGGCCCCGACCGTCACGCCCGCCACCTGAACCCGCACATGGTCGTGGTCAAGCGGCGTCACCGTCACGATCGGGTCCGCCGGCAGGGCACGTGACCCGCTGACACCCGGATAGGGGTGGTACGCAAAGACGTAGGCGCCGCCCTGCGGGCTCGCTTCCGCTCCGACCCGGCCCTGACCGCTCAGCACTTCTTCAGCCGTCGAGCGAGCCTCGGGCAGGGACACCCGCGCGCCGATGGTCGCCAGCTCCCCGGTTCCACCACTCTCTCCCGTCTTCTTCATCCGCAGGTTCCACCACTGGAAACGCTGTGCGCGCATCGGGCCATCCCCGGCCCGCCGAAGCGTGCCCCGGGCGCCGGCGCATAGTCTAATCAGCCCCTGCGCTCCGGTCCAGCAGCGGAAGCCCTGTCCGGGGGCGCCGGTGGTCCACCCGGGACCGCAGGCCTCCGGCGCGCCCCCCCGCGCTCGTCCCACGCCCCCCGGCGAGGGTATCAGGCCCCAGGACCCCCCACCAGAAAAAGCCTGTGCGAGGTTCGCGAATCACCCCGCTGTCCGGTATACGGACAGCGGCTGAGGCCCACACCGCCACCGGAGCCCGGACCAGCCATGCCGACCATTGCCCGCCCCTGCACGCCGCTCCTGATCGCCGGCATCCTGCTGCTCCTGTCCACCCTGGCGGTCACGGGCGCCGTCGTCACGCTGGCCCCCCGGCTGGAGGTCGGGATCCTCGTCTCCGAGGGGAAGCCGCGCGCGGTGGCGGAGTGCATGGTCCAGCTTCGCCAGTCGTGGGGCCAGTGCGAGGTGGGGATGTTCACCGGGACCTACCTCGCCCAGTGGGACAGCGTCCCCGATCTCCGGGCCGTCCGCGACGCCGTGGCCGACCTGCGCCGGC
>DATING010000565.1:0-5527 GCA_035474555.1 Longimicrobium sp.
CTGGTGCTGCGCACGGAGCTCGGCGGGGACCCGACCTTCCGCGAGGTGCTGGGGCGGGTGCGGGGAGCCACGCTGGGCGCGTACGAGAACCAGGAGGTGCCATTCGAGCGCCTGGTGGAGGAGCTCCAGCCCGAGCGCTCCATGAGCCACTCGCCGCTCTTCCAGGTGATGTTCACGCTGCAGAACGCCGTGGGCGGGGGAACCGCTCTCCCGGGGCTGCGCGTGAGCGGAGCCGGAGCGGAGCTCGCGAGCGCCAAGTTCGACCTCAACCTGGCCGTCGCCGCGGATTCCCGCGCGTTGCGGGCGGTCCTGGAATACCGGACGGACCTGTTCGAGACGGGCACCATCCAGCGCATGCTCCGCCACCTGGAGCGGGTGCTGGAGCAGGTCGCCGCGGACGCGGACGTGCGGCTTTCGCGGCTGGAGCTGCTCTCGGCGGAAGAGCGCGGGCTGGTGCTGGATGCCTGGAACCGGACCGAAGCGGAGGTCCCGGCGGACCGGTGCATCCACCAGCTGTTCGAGGCGCAGGTGGCGCGCACGCCCGATGCCGTCGCCGCGATCCACGAGCACGATTCGCTCACGTACGCGGAGCTGAACGCGCGCGCCAACCGCCTCGCGCACCACCTGCGCGGGCTGGGAGTCGGGCCGGAGGTCCGCGTGGGCATTTGCCTGCAGCGCGGGCTGGACCTGCTCGTGTCGCTGGTCGCCGTGCACAAGGCGGGCGGCGCGTACGTGCCGCTGGACCCGGCCTATCCCCGCGAGCGGCTGGAGAATACGCTGGCGGATGCCGAGGCGCCCGTCCTCGTCACCCAGGAGGCGCTGCGGGACGTGCTCCCCGACCAGCCGGGCGTGTCCGTCGTGATGGTGGATCGCGATCGGTCCATCATCGACGCCGCGCCCGCGGAGAACGTGGACAGCGGCGTGGAGCCGCGGAATCTCGCGTACCTCATCTACACCTCCGGCAGCACGGGCCGTCCCAAGGGCGTCGCCATCCAGCACGAGAGCGCCGTCGTCATGCTCTCCTGGGCCTGGAACACCTACTCGGAGGATGAGCTCGGCGGGATGCTGGCATCCACGTCGATCAGCTTCGACATGTCGGTGTTCGAGCTGTTCACGCCGCTGGCGCGCGGCGGGCGCATCATCATCGTCGAAAACGCCCTGGCCCTGCCCTCCGCGCCGGCCGCGGACCAGGTGGTGCTGCTGGACACGGTGCCCTCCGCCGCCGCCGCGCTCGTGACGGCGGGCGGGATTCCGGCCTCGGTGCGCACGATCAACCTGGGCGGCGAGCCGCTCAAGGCGGCGCTGGTGGACGAGCTGTACGCCGCCGGCGTGGAGCGTGTGTACGACCTGTACGGCCCGTCGGAAGACACGACGTTCAGCACCTTCGCGCTGCGGCAGCCGGGCGGGCCCGTGACCATCGGGCGCATCCTGAGCAACTCGCAGGCGTACGTCCTGGACCGTGCCTTGAACCCCGTGCCCGTCGGCGTGCCCGGCGAGCTGTACCTGGGCGGCAAGGGCGTCACGCGCGGCTACCTGGGCCGCCCGTCGCTCACGGCCGATCGCTACGTGCCAGACCACATCGGCGGCGTGCCGGGCGCGCGGCTGTATCGCTCGGGAGACAGGGTCCGCTGGAATCCGGACGGTACCCTGGAGTACATGGGCCGCCTGGACGAGCAGGTGAAGATCCGCGGCCACCGCGTGGAGCTGGGCGAGATCGAGTCCGTCCTGCGCCGCGCCGGCCTGTCGGACTGCGTGGTGGTGGCGCGCGAGGACGCGGGCGAAACGCGGCTCGTGGCCTACGTCGTCGGGGGGATCGATCCCGAGACGCTGCGCCTGGCCGCCCGCCGCACCCTGCCGGAGTACATGGTGCCGGCGGCGTTCGTGGAGATGGAGGCGCTGCCGCTCACGCCCAACGGCAAGCTGGACCGCAAGGCGCTCCCCGCGCCGCAGTGGGCCGCGGACGAGGGCGCGTACGTGGCCCCGCGCACGCCGGCCGAGGAGGTGCTGGCCGGGATCTGGGCCGAGGTGCTTCGCGTGGAGCGCGTGGGCGTCCGCGAGAGCTTCTTCGAGCTGGGCGGCCACTCGCTGATGGCCACACGGGTGGTCTCGCGCATCCGCGCGGTGTTCGGCGTGGAGATGCCCCTGCGGGTGCTCTTCGAGACGCCGACTGTGGCGCAGCTGGCCGGGCGCGTGGAGGAGCTGCGCCGCGCGGAGCTGCCGGTGCTGCCGCCCCTGGTGCCGGTGGAGCGCACGGGAGCGCTGCCGCTCTCCTTCGCGCAGGAGCGGCTGTGGTTCCTAGACCGGCTGGAGCCGGGGAGCACCGCGTACAACATCCCCCTGGCATGGCGCCTGGACGGCGCGCTGGACGAGGCGGCGCTGGAGCGCGCCCTGGGCGAGATCGTGCGGCGGCACGAGGCGCTGCGCACCGTTTTCCGCGAGGGGGACGGTGGCGCGGCCCAGGTGGTGGAGCCGTTCACCGGGTTCGCGCTGCCCGTGGACGATCTCTCCGCGCTGCCTCCGGCGGAGCGCGAGGCCGCAGTCGAGCGCCGCACGGCGGAGGATGCCGCCCGTCCGTTCGACCTCGGCACGGGTCCGCTGTTCCGTGCCGCCCTGCTGCGGCTGGGCGCCCAGGAGCACGCGCTGCTGGTCTGCATCCACCACATCGTCAGCGACGCCTGGAGCTTCGGCGTGCTGATGCGGGAGCTGTCCGCGCTGTACGCCGCCTTTGCCCGCGGCGATGAATCGCCGCTGGCGCCGCTTCCCGTGCAGTACGCCGACTTCGCGGCCTGGCAGCGGCACGTGCTGGGCGGCGAGGCGCTGGAAGGCGAGCTGGCCTGGTGGAGGGAGCGGCTGGCGGGCGCGCCCGCGCTGCTGGAGCTGCCCGCGGACCGTCCCCGTCCCGCGGTGCAGTCGCACCGCGGCGCCACCGAGCGGGTGCAGCTCCCGGTGGAGCTGCTGACGTCGCTCCAGGCGCTGGGCCGCGGCGAGGGCGCCACGCTGTTCATGGTCCTGCTGTCTGCCTTCCAGGTGCTGCTGGGCAAGTACAGCGGCAGCGAGGACGTGGTCGTCGGCAGCCCCATCGCCGGGCGCGGCCGCCGCGAGGTGGAAGAGCTGATCGGCTTCTTCCTGAACACGCTGGCGCTGCGCACGGAGCTGGGCGGCGACCCGAGCTTTCGCCAGGTGCTCGAGCGGGTGCGCGAGACGACGCTGGGCGCGTTCGAGCACCAGGGCGTCCCCTTCGAGCGGCTGGTGGAGGAGCTGCAGCCGGAGCGCAGCCTCAGCCACTCGCCCCTGTTCCAGGTGATGTTCGTCCTGCAGGAGACCGACCAGCCGTTCGGCGGGCTGGCCGGGCTCAAGGTCCGCGGCGCGGGCGCCGAGACGGCGACCAGCAAGTTCGACCTGACGCTGGCGCTGGCCACGCACTCCGGGGGCATCTCGGCGGGGCTGGAATACAGCACCGACCTGTTCGATCGCGCCACGATCGTCCGCATGCTCGCGCACTTCCAGCGGCTGCTGGAGCAGGTGGCGGCGCACGCCGACGTGCCCCTGTCGCGCCTGGCCCTGATCGGCGACGAGGAGCGGCGGCGGGTGGTGCGGGAGTGGAACGCCACGGAGGCCGAACAGACCGTCGTCCCGGTCCACGCGCTGTTCGAGGCGCAGGCGGACCGCACGCCGGACGCGGTGGCCGTCACGCACGGCGAGGTCTCGCTGACCTACCGCGATCTGGACGCGCGCGCCAACCGGCTGGCCCGTCACCTGGCCGCGCTGGGCGTGGGCGTGGACGGCCGCGTGGGGCTGTCGCTGGAGCGCGGCCCGGAGATGATGGTCGCCGTCCTCGGCATCCTGAAGGCCGGCGCCGCGTACGTGCCGCTGGATCCGGCGTACCCGGCGGAGCGGCTGGCGTACATGCTGGAGAACTCGGCCGCGCGTGTGCTGATCACGCAGCAGGGCCTGGCGGAGACGCTGCCCGCCGGTGACGCCGTCGTGGTGCGCCTGGACGCGGACGCGCAGGCGATCGGGGGGCAGAGCGCCGGGCGCCTGGCCCTGCCCGTGGCGCCGGAGAACCTGGCGTACGTCATCTACACCTCCGGCAGCACCGGCCGTCCCAAGGGCGTGGCGATGCCGCACGGCGCGCTCGCCAACCTGCTCGCGTGGCAGGCCCGGGACTGGAGCTCGCCCGCGCCGGCCGTGACGCTGCAGTTCACCTCCACCAGCTTCGACGTTTCGTTCCAGGAGATCTTCTCCTGCTGGACGGCGGGCGGGCGGCTGGTGCTGATCGGCGAGGAGCAGCGCTACGACCCGGCCGGGCTGCTGGAGATCGTGGAGCGCGAGGGCGTGGCGCGGCTGTTCATGCCCGCCGTCGCCCTGCACCAGCTGGCCGAGGCCGGCGACGAGCGCGGGCTGGCTCCGTCCACCCTGCGCGAGGTGGTGACCGCGGGCGAGCAGCTCCGCGTCACCGAGGCGATGCGCCGCTGGATGGGCGCGCTGGGCGCTCCGCTCCACAACCACTACGGGCCCTCCGAGACGCACGTCGTCACCCGCCTGGCGCTGGCGGGCGATCCCGCGTCGTGGCCGCTGCTCCCCTCCATCGGCGGGCCCATCGCCAACGCGCGGACGTACGTCCTGGACGCGGCGCTCCAGCCGTTGCCCGTGGGCATTCCGGGCGAGCTGTACCTGGGCGGCGACGGGCTGGCGCGCGGCTACCTGAACCGGCCCGCGCTCACGGCCGAGCGCTTCGTGCCCGATCCGTTCGCCCCCACGCCGGGCGCCCGCGTCTACCGCACGGGCGACCGGGCGCGCTGGCTGGCGAACGGCACCCTCGAGTTCCTGGGCCGCGCGGACGAGCAGGTCAAGATCCGCGGCTTCCGCGTCGAGCCGGGCGAGGTGGAGGCGGTGATCGCCACGCACCCGCGGGTGCGCAAGGCGGTGGTCGTCGCGCGGGAGGACGTGCCCGGCGACCGGCGCCTGGTGGCGTACGTGGTGGTGGATGGCGGGGTGGACGTGGAGGCGCTGCGCAGCCACGTGAAGGGGCGCCTGCCCGAGTACATGGTGCCCGCCGCCTTCGTGCCGCTGGACGCGCTGCCGCTGACGCCGAGCGGCAAGGTGGCGCGCCGTGCGCTCCCGGCGCCGGAGTACACCGGCGCGGAAGACCGCTACGTGGCCCCGCGCACCCCGGTGGAGGAGGTGCTGGCCGGTGTCTGGGCCGAGGTGCTGCGGGTGGAGCGCGTGGGCGTGGAGGAAAGCTTCTTCGAGCTGGGCGGGCACTCGCTGCTGGCCACGCGGGTGGTGTCGCGCATCCGTGCGGTGTTCGGGGTGGAGCTGCCGCTGCGGGCGCTCTTCGAGGGTCCGACGGCGGCGGAGCTGGCCGTGCGCGTGGAGGAGATGCGCCGCGCGGGGCTGCCGGTGCTCCCGCCCGTGGTGCCGGTGGAGCGCGCCGAGCCGCCGCCCGCGTCGTTCGCGCAGGAGCGGCTCTGGTTCCTGGACCGCCTGGCGCCGGATAGCCCCTTCTACAACGTCCCCGCGGTGT
>DATING010000566.1:0-1523 GCA_035474555.1 Longimicrobium sp.
CGGCGTGGTACCTGTGGCGCATCATCCGCGGCGCGCTGGCGCTCAACGACGAGCGCGCCATCCGCTGATCGCGACACCATCATGCAGACTGAGATCTCCGCCGATACGGCATCCATCGAAGGCATCATCAACACCGCGTACGCGCTGATCTCGGGGCCGGCGGGCGCGGCGCGAGACTGGGGCCGCTTTCGCACGCTGTTCCTTCCCGGCGCGCGGATGATCCCCACCAACCGCGCCATCCACGCGGGGCAGGGCGGCCACGCGCCGGACGTGATGGACGTGGAGACGTTCATCCGCACGACCGACCCGGTGCTCACCTCCATGGGCTTCGAGGAGCGGCAGATCACCATGCGCGTGGAGCGGTTCGGGTGCATCGCGCACGCGTGGAGCACGTACGAGTCGCGCCATGGGGCCGGCGAGGCGCCGTTCGCGCGCGGCATCAACAGCATTCAGCTGTACCACGACGGCGCGCGCTGGTGGATCGTGACCATCTACTGGGACTCGGAGCGCGACGGCAATCCCATCCCCGCCGCCTACCTCCCCGGCTGAACACCTACGGATTCGGATGTCTGCCCCGTGAGCCGGGCACTTCGGGCGCGGAGTGTCCCTGTGTGGGGACGATGCTAAGATGAAGTGGTGATTCGAGTTATCATTATTCTGGGCGCGGAGGGGCGTATCGGCCTGCCGCGCCTGCGTTTTTTGCTATCTGCCGTATCTGCAACCAGATGCGGGTGCTGCGGCACTGCTCTTGCCCTTCCGGACGGCTCCGGGCGGAACTCCGCTCGCATATGGCCAGGAACCCTATAAGGGCAGGCAGAGCGATGAGAAAGCACTTTTTCCGCAACATGGCGACGGCCGCTGCCGCGGTGTTCACGCTGACCGGATGCGCGGGCACCAACCTGGGCCAGATCGGGGAGATCCTCGGCGGCGCCATGGGGGGCATGGGCGGACAGCAGCAGCAGGGGAACGGGCAGGTCCTGGCCGAGGTGCAGAACGTGGACACGCGCCAGCGGGTGATCCAGCTGCGCACGCAGGAAGGGCAGACGGGCAACGTGATGTTCGACCAGAACACCGTGGTGGTCTACCAGAACCAGCAGCACCCCATCACCGCGCTGGAGCGGGGCGACGTGGCCTACTTCCAGCTGCAGCAGACGCAGCAGGGGGCGACCTACGCGAGCCGCATCGACGTGCAGCAGAGCGTGCAGGAGCGCAACGGGCAGCAGACCGGCGGCATGCAGGGTGGCGGCACGTACGGCGGCCAGCAGCAGCAGATGGTGCAGCTGGCGGGCACGGTGGGCCGCATCGACTACAATCAGGGCTGGTTCGAGGTGCGCACGCAGAACGGCACGGCCACCGTCCGGCTGCCGTACAACGCGGGCGACGCCCAGGTGGACTACTTCCGCCGCCTGCGCACGGGCCAGACCGTGCGCCTGGAAGGCACCAACGTCGGCAACGGCCAGGTGGACCTGTACCGGTTCATGTAGCCTCCCCGGCGGGATGATTTTCGGAGGCGGCGCGGAGCA
>DATING010000567.1:0-2240 GCA_035474555.1 Longimicrobium sp.
AAGACGCACATGACCGCGGAGGAACGCGCGCTGCTTGGGCGCTGGATCGCGCAGGGCGGGCGGGTGGAGTAGGGCACGTCTTCGCTACAGAAAACCGCGGCCCTCGGCCCTGCATCCGGATGCCCTACGCACGCTGCCCCGTGTGCCACGCCATGTACCATCTCTCGGTCCGGGGTGCGCTCGACGAGTGGGAGCGGGAGCACGTTCGCGAACGCGACGCGAACGGGATTCCCTTGCTCCCCTGTATCCGGTGCTGGGTGGAGTTGAGGCCGGGCCACCGCGTCACGCTTCGGCTGGTCCCCGACGGAGTCGACGGGAGGCTCGCAGTGGGACAGGAGGGCGTTGTCGCGTCGGGAGCCGAGACGGAAGGCGGCGACATTCGCGTGCGCTTCGGCGAAACGCTGGGATCGTTCAAGCGAACGGAGTTGTTCTACGTCCCCGGGCAACCGCCGCCGGAGTCGCGGAACCGCGAGAGCTGATCCGCTGATCCTCGAGCCGCATCCACCATCAACAGAAAAGCCCCGCTGGAGCATGCTCCGGCGGGGTTTCACGGTCACGGCTCCCAGGGCCCGAGCACGTCATTCCGCGTTCGGCTTTCCGGCTAGGCGGATGCGGCAGGCGCGCGCGTTCGCGGTGATCTCCGCCTGCATGCGCTCCAGCACAGGGTGGCCAGCGCCTTCTTCCCCGGCCCGGCGGCATACGTCGCTCAGGTGGTCGGGCACCTGCGCGGCAATCTCATCCGCGATTGCGATCACACCGTCCGGCTCGGCGCCGATCGTAGCGGCCAGGCTCTCCCAGTGACGCCGCGCGATGGAGCGCATGCGGTACTCGCCGCCGATGCGCATGGCGAGCTTCACCCGCGGGCCCCTCCCCTCATGGTACGGCAGCAGGCTGATGATGTCGTACAGGGGCGCCAAGCGAACTGCCCCGCCGGGCTGCATGAGGTGCGCATAGTTCTTGGCGTGCGCATCCGTCCCGCCGATCACCCAGTTGAGCGCCAGCGCGCCGACCACGGTAGCGACATCCACGTCGGGCTCCACCGCCCGCTCCTGGAGCACGCGGATGAGGTCCGGCGCGCCCGGCCCGCCGTCCGCCTCGTACTTCTCCTGCGGAAGCACTCCCAGCGCCTGGCAGAAATCCTCCTGGTGCAGGCGGATGACCTGCGCCCCGCGCCGCATCCGGTCGAACCGCTCCACCACGATCGCCGGCTGATCCTGGAAGTGCACCACCCGCGAGTGGACGGCGGGAAGCCCCACCGCGGCGGCGAGTCCCAGGCACACGTGCTCATTCTCCGCGAACCCCGCGTACTTCTCCTGCACCGGCGGCTTGAGGATGTGGGTGGTGGGCGTCCGGCCCGAGGGTACGCCCCACCGCCCATCCTGGAACAGCAGCGCCGTCTTGGGCTGGGCGCCAGCCAGGCTGAACTGGCCCGGATCCCCCGGCTCGCGCCAGGCGCCAGGCTCCTGGTGCAGGTGCCGCAGCCGCTCGGCGATCTGTGATTCGGAAAGCCATTCCACCTCACCGGCCGCCGCGTCACCGGCCAGCAGCACATCCACGCGCTCGGGTGCGACGATCTGCAGCGCTCCCGGGCAATCCTCGCCGAAGTGCGCGAGCAGCGCCAGCGGATTACCGGGCGAGACGTGATACCGGCGGCCCCACTCGCGAAGGATGGCGTCGTTGTCCGGGAGCAGGTTCCAGAGGTATGCCCGCACGGGTGCATCCCCGTGCTCCGGCCGCGTCAAGGGTAGCGAGAGCGAGAGCGGAAACGCGCCTTCCAACCCCCGCCACGCATCTTCATAGCGCAATGCGTATCGTCCGCGCGCGTCCTGGCCCACCCACGCGACCAGCTGGCCGCCGACGAGCACCGCCGAGCGGTACTTCACGGCTCCCGCTTCGGCGCGCGGATGCTGCCCGAAGACGGCGCCCGGGGAGCACGAGTGCTCAGGGTACGCAACGGTGTTCCGGCAGGCCGGTGGCGCTCCAGCACCTCGCGCCCGGCGTCGATCACCGCGGCGGCCTGAGAGCCCTCGGGGTAATGCATGGGATCGCGCGCGTCCAGCTGCATCCCGGCCGCGGCCAGTGTCCTCAGAACCAGGGACACCTCCGCGGTCGGCTTGCCGCGCTCCAGGTCAACCAGCCACTGGCGCGACACACCGGCCCTGCGGGCGAGCTCCATCTGCGAAAGCCCGAGCTGCTTCCTGCGGTCACGCACCAGCTCCGCGACATCATCCACCGTACGG
>DATING010000568.1:0-9785 GCA_035474555.1 Longimicrobium sp.
CGAGCGGGATAAAGGGCAATTTAGCAAAGGGTTAAACGCAAAGCAACCAGAGTGCACAGACTCCAGGGTGACTTTTTAGACCGGACTCAACGAAGAAAGGACGCGGGGGAATGAACCCTCCGCGTCCTCTCTTCTTTTCTCCGCGTCCTCCGCGTGATGCTTCCGATCCCCTGCAAGCGACGGAGCAGGCGACGCAGGCGGATCGTCAGGTCACGAAGCCGCGTCGGCCGGGGCGGTGCACTCGCGGATGGCCTCGGCCATGCGGCGCACCGTGGCGCCGGCGAAGAGCGTGGCCAGCGGCAGCTCGCACTGCATCCGCCGGTTCACCTGGGCAAAGAGCCGCAGCGCCAGGAGCGAGTTGCCGCCCAGCTCGAAGAAGCTCTGCCCCGGCCCGATCCCCTCCACCCCCAGCAGCGCCTCCCACATCCCGATCAGCTCCACCTCCAGCGCGTCGCGCGGCTCGTCCGGCACCGCCTCGCCGCGGCCGTACGCGGGCACGGGAAGGGTGCGGCGGTCCAGCTTGCCCGTGGACGTCTGCGGCAGGCGGTCCAGCAGCACGAAGGCGTCCGGCACCATGTACTCCGGCAGGTCCCGCAGCAGGTGCTCGCGGAGGATGCGCGCATCCGCGCCCGCCGGCCCGGGGACCACGTACGCCACCATCCGCCGGTCCCCCGGACGGTCCTCGCGCAGGGTGGCCAGGCACTCGCGCACCTCCGGCCGCCGGCGCAGCGCCGCCTCCACCTCACCCAGCTCCACGCGAAAGCCGCGGATCTTCACCTGGTTGTCCGTGCGCCCCAGGATCACCAGGTTGCCGTCCGCCAGCCAGCGCGCCCGGTCGCCCGAGCGGTACATGCGCGCGCCCGGCTCCGCGAACGGGTCGGGGACGAACTTCTCGGCCGACAGCGCGGGGCGCCCCAGGTAGCCGCGCGCCACCCCCGCCCCGCCGATGTACAGCTCGCCGGGAAGGCCGATGGGCACGGGCTCGCCGTGCACGTCCAGGACGTAGAAGCGCAGGTTCTGGATGGGGTGCCCCACGGGAACGGGCCCCGCGCGGTGCCGCCCCGGGGGCAGCACGTACGCCGAGCAGCCCACGACCGTCTCCGTGGGCCCGTACTCGTTCATCAGCCGCACGCCGGGCGCGTGCTCCTGCCAGGGGAGCGTGGGCTCCGCCACCAGGAAGTCCGCGCCGATCACCAGCGTCCGTGCCGCCCCGCGCAGCTCCTCCGGCGAGAGCAGGGCGTTCAGCAGCCCCAGGTGGATGGGGGTGATCTTGATGAGCCCGAACCCCGGCCCCGCCCGCAGCGCCTGCGCCAGCGCCTCCACCGCGTTGGCCTCCGGCAGCAGGTGCACGGGCCGGCCGGCGAACAGCGGCAGCAGGTTGGTGATGGTCAGGTCCACGGCCATGGACGAGAAGACGGGCGCCCCGTTGCCCTGGTCCGCCCCGTAGGCGCGGATCCCCCAGTGGATGTAGTTGCTCACCCCCCGGTGGTGCATGGCCACGCCCTTGGGCCGGCCGGTGGAGCCCGACGTGTAGATGACGTACGCCAGGTTCTCGCTCGTCACCCCGCTCTCCGGCGCCTCGTCCGGCTGCGCCGCGATGGCCTCCGCCTCCGCGTCCACGCAGACCACGCGCACGCCGTCCGGCACGGCCAGGGTGTCGCGCAGCCGCGTCTCCGTAAGCAGCACGCGCGCGCCGGAGTCCGCCAGCATGTAGGCGATGCGCTCGGCCGGATACGCGGCGTCCAGGGGCACGTACGCGCCGCCGGCCTTGAGGGTGCCCAGGATGCAGGCCAGCAGCTCCGGCCCCCGCTCCAGGCAGATGCCCACCCGCGCCTCCGGCCCCACGCCCAGCCGCCGCAGGTGGTGCGCGACCCGGTTGGCGCGCGCGTCCAGCGCGCGGAAGGAGAGCGATCCGCCCTCGTACAGGAGGGCGGCGGCGTCCGGCGTGCGGGCGGCCTGCGCCCCGAAGAGCTGGTGGATGCAGCGGTCTGCGGGATAGCGCCCGCTGGTGCGGTTCCACTCCAGCACGCGCTGGCGCTCCGCCCGCCGCATGAGCCGCAGGCGCGACACGCGCGCATCCGGGTGCAGCGCCGCCTGGTCCAGCATCCGCTCCAGGTGCTCCGCCATCCGCCGGGCCGTGCTGCGCTCGAACAGGTCCGTGCTGTACTGCAGCACGCCGCGGAGCCCCCGCCCGTGGGGCTGCAGCACCAGCGCCAGGTCGAAGCGGGCGGCCGCCGGGGCCATCATCTCCATCCGCCGCACGCCGATCCCCGGCGCGGCGGGGGCGGCCGGCTGCGCCTCGTCCATCTGGAAGAGCACCTGGAAGAGCGAGGTGTGGCTCAGGCTGCGCTCCGGCCGCAGCTCCGCCACCAGCCGCTCGAAGGGCACGTCCCCGTGCTCCGCGGCCGCCCGCACCCCGTCGCGCACCTGCGCCGCCACGGCGCGGAACGCCGGGTCGCCGGACAGGTCCGTCCGCACCACGAGCGTGTTCACGAACGGGCCGATGAGCGCGTCCGCCTCCGCGCGCGCGCGCCCCGGCACGGGGGTGCCCACCACCACGTCTTCGCTGCCGGCGTAGCGGCCCAGCAGCACCTGGAACGCGGCCAGCACCACCGCCATCGGCGTGGTGCCCTCCGCGCGGGCCAGGGCGCGCAGCCGGTCCACGGTCTCCGCCGGCACCTCCACGGGCACACCGCCGCCGCGAAAGGTGGTGACGGGGGGCCGGGGGAAGTCCGTGGGAAGCGACACCACCTCCGGCGCGCCCGCCAGCCGGGCCTTCCAGTACGCCAGCTGCCGCGCCTCCGCCTCGCTCCCCGCTTCCGCGCGCTGCCACGCGGCAAAGTCGCCGTACTGCAGCGCGAGCGGCGGCAGGGGCGATTCCCCGCCCTCGTGGTACGCGGCGTACAGCGCCCACAGCTCGTGCGCCAGCACCTGCAGGCTCCCGCCGTCGGCGACGATGTGGTGCATGCACAGCAGCAGCACGTGATCGTCCGCGGCCAGGCGCAGCAGCCGCGCGCGGAACAGGGGCCCCGCCGTGAGGTCGAAGCCCCGCGCCGCCTCGGCCGCCGCCGCGCCGGCCAACCCGGCTTCGCGCTCCGGGGGGGCGAGGGCGGTCAGGTCGTCCGTGGGAAGCTCGAAGCCGGCGAAGGGGGCCACCACCTGCACGGGGACGCCCTCCGTCTCGCGGATGGTGGTCCGCAGCGCCTCGTGCCGCCGGACGATCTCGCCCAGGGCGCGCGCCAGGGCCACCTCGTCCACGCCGCCGGCCAGCCGCAGCGCCTCGGTCAGGACGTAGGCCGTGTCCCCCGGCCGCAGCCGGTCCAGGAACCAGAGCCGCTCCTGCGCAAACGAAAGCGGCGCCTCCGCGTCCGGCGCGCGGCGCGGGATGGCGGCCGCGGCGGCGTCGGGCGTAAGGAAGCGCTGCAGATAGGCGTGCTCGGGCGGGGAAAGCTCCGGGAGCGCCGGAGCGGTGGTCTGGTGTTGCGGCACCTCAGCCTCCGGGCCGGGTCGAGTGTGGACGACGCCGCGGGACGGACCGCACGCGGCTGCCACACTCGTCGGCATAAATGGTTACAGTCAGACGCAAAACGCGAATCCAGCGGACGCACACCGCCCTGCCCCGGCGAGGTGCCAGGACGTGCAGCACGCGGCGAGCGCCCGGATTTCCCCTGACGCGCAGCCGTGTACGGGGAGGTACGCCAGGGGATGTCGATTGAGGGAGTGTAAACGATATCAGACATTCACTGCACGCGCAACCGGCCCCCTGCGCCGGGATTGCCTCTCCCGGCCAATGGGTTGGAGGATCATCAGTTGCCGGCTCGCAGGGGCGGAAACATCCGGGGAAACCTGGTTTTCCGCCGCAGCCCCCGGAAATCATCCATCGAATGTTCCCTCGATCCCGCTTCCACGCCCGACGTGGCCGAGTATACCCGAGAGTTCCTTTTACGTCGGGTCGAGCCACGCAGGGCAACGCCCCCGTGACTGCGGCCGACGCGGGCAGGCGGATCCTCTCCGGGATGGCAGCTCAGGAGCGGGTCCCGTGGAACATCAGATAGGCCTCCGGGATCGCATCCCGCCCGCATTCGCTCCCGGCAGGGTGGAGCGCCGCACTTTACGCGGGGTAAAATCCCCCGTATCCTGAACCTGTCCCTTTCGATACACGTTTTTTACGAGCCGGCATCCGCGGATCTTGCCATGCGCGACGACGACGGACCCTCGCACGCCGGGCCTTTTCGCCTGCACGACACCGTGCGCCTTTCCGCGAGCGGGCTGGCGAAGGTGCTGGGCGACCTGGAGGCGCGGGTGATGCGGACGGTGTGGGAGCTGGACCGGCCCGTGCCCGCGCGCGCCGTGCACGAGCGGGTGGCGCGGGAGCACGCCGTGACCATCCACACCGTCATCACCGTGCTCAACAAGCTGGTGGACAAGGGCCTGCTGCGTCGGCAGAAGCGCGACGACCTGCTGCACTACGAGGCCACGCTCACGGAAGACGAGTTCCGCGCGCGCGCCTCGCGGCAGGTGGTGGAGGGGATCCTTTCCTTCGGGGCGGACGCGGTGACGGCCTCGTTCGTGGACGTGCTGGCGGAGCGCGACCCGGAGCAGCTGGCGGAGCTGGCCCGCCTGATCGAACGGCGGATGCGGGAGCAGGAGGGGCGATGATGCGGGGCCGGACGCTCGTCACGCGCGAGGAGGCGCACCGCCGCACGCTGCTGCTGGCCATCGGCACGCTGCTGCTGTTCAGCGTGAGCCCCCTGTTCGGCCACCACTTCGCGGAGGGGCTGGAGAACGCGCTGCGCGGCCGGGACCACCTGGGCGCGCTGTGCGTGATCGCCCTGCACGCGCTGCTGCGCCCCGTGCACCTGCTCTTTCACGCGCTCGTGGTGATCGGCCTCGCGTATGCCACGTACGACCGCGCGCGCGCCCTGCTGCGGATGCGCCGCGCGCTCGCCCCCCTGCACGCGTCCGTGCCGGTCGAAGGAGACGCGTTCTGGACGGCGGCGACGGACGTGGGCCTGGACCCGCGGCACATCCGCGTGGTGCGCGGGCTGCCGAACCCGGCGTTCACGGCGGGATGGCTGCGGCCGCGCGTCTACGTGGCGGCGGCCGTGGCGGACCGGCTGCGCCCGGAGGAGCTCCGCGCGCTGCTGGCGCACGAGGGCGCGCACGTGGCCCGGCGCGACCCGCTGCGCCTTTCCCTGCTCCGCTTCCTCGCGCTGACGCTCTTCTGGCTCCCCGCCCTGCGCCGCCTGGCCGACGACGTCGCGGACGAGGCCGAGATCCAGGCGGACGACCGGGCTGCGCGCGGGCAGCCGCTGGCGCTGGCGTCGGCCCTCCTGTCGCTGGCGTCGTGGGGCGTGCCCGGCGCTGCCTGGGCGGAGGGCGTGGGATTCGCGCACCGCGCCGACCTGCTGGACCGCCGCATCCGCCGCCTGGCCGGCGAGGAGCCCCCGCCCGCCAGCCGCCTGACGCGCGGCTCGGTGATCGGCGCGCTGCTGGCCCTCGCGCTGGTGGGCGCGTCGGGCGCGATCATGGCGCATCCGCTGCCGGTGGATCACCTGGCGCACCCCTCCAACCACTGCGGCCACCCCGGCGAGTCGCCGCTGGGGCACCTGTTCTGCCGCTGGGGCGTGCCGCGCGAGGCCGGGCGGCTGTGCCCGCACGCGCCGGTGGCGTAGCGTCCCCCACGCGGCGGGCGCGGGGCATGCCGAGAACGGACAGGACCCGCGCTCCGGGCGCACCACCAGCCGGGGAGCTCGATGCGGGCCCCCCGGGCTTATACCGAATCCGAGAAAACAACCGTCTCACGCAGAGACGCGGAGACGCAGAGAGAAGAGAAGAAGGGGATCGGCGGCCTCTGATCCTCTTTTCTCCCGTTGTTTTCTCTCCGCGCCTCTGCGTCTCTGCGTGAGGCCCATTCTTTTTGCGATCTGGTATTACGTCGGCTTTACGCGATACGCGCTGCGGTCCACCGCGCCCAGCCGCCGGGGGGGCGCCGGCGCGGGGCGGGATGCGGCCTCCTCGCGGGCCGCATCCACGCGCTCCGCCAGGCGGGCCAGCACCGGCGCCTCGAACACCGCCCGCAGCGACAGCTCCACCTGCAGGTCGCGGCGAATGCGCCCGATCATCACCGTCGCCAGCAGCGAGTGCCCGCCGACGTCGAAGAAGTTGTCCGTGGCTCCCACTCGCTCCAGGCCCAGCACCTCCCTCCAGATGGCTGCGAGCGCGTGCTCGGTGGCCGTGCCCGGCTCGGTGTACGCGTCCGCCGCCGCGGCAAAGTCGGGCGCGGGGAGGGCCTTGCGGTCCAGCTTGCCGTTGGGAGTCAGCGGAAGCGCGTCCAGGGACACGAACGCGGCCGGGACCATGTAGTCCGGCAGGCTGGCACCCACGTGCGCCCGCAGCGCCTCCGCGTCCGCGCTCCCCACGACGTACGCCACCAGGCGCGTGTCGCCGGCAGCGGAGGGGCGCGCCACCACGGCGCACTCCGCAACGGCGGGATGGCGCCGCAGCACGGACTCGATCTCGCCGGGCTCGATGCGGAAGCCGCGGATCTTCACCTGCTGGTCGATGCGGCCCCGATACTCCAGCACACCGTCCGCACGCCAGCGCGCGCGGTCGCCCGTGCGGTACAGCCGCGCGCCCGGAGTGTCCGAGAACGCGTCCGGGACGAAGCGGTCCGCCGTGAGCCCCGGCCGGTCCAGGTAGCCCCGCGTCACCCCCGCGCCGCCGATCAGCAGCTCGCCGGGCACGCCGGCCGGCTGCGCGTGCATCGCGGCATCCACCACGTAGACGCGCGTGTTGGCGATGGGGCGGCCGATGGGCACGGCGCCGTCCCGGTCCACCGCGTGCGTGGCGGACCAGACCGTCGTCTCCGTCGGGCCGTACATGTTGATGACGCCGTCCGGCAGCACGGTACGGATCTGCGCCGCGAGGTCCGCGGGGAGCGCTTCGCCGCCGAGGAGGATGCGATCGAGCCCGGCCAGCGCCTGGATGCCGCTCTCCGCGATCAGCATGGCCGCGAGCGAGGGCGTGCACTGCAGGTGCGTGACGGCGTGGCGGCGGATCTGCTCCGCGAGCGTCTCGCCATCCCGCGCCCGGTCCGGCTCCGGCTGCACGACCACGCGGAAGCCGCGCGCCAGCGTCCACAGCAGCTCGAGCACGTGGATATCGAAGCTGATGCGGGTCACCGCGAGCCACGTTCCGCGCGCCGTGCCGCCCACGCGCCCGTCCATCCCCGTGAAGAAGCTGACCGCGTTGCCGTGCGTCACCTGCACGCCCTTGGGCCGGCCCGTCGAGCCCGACGTGTAGATGACGTACGCCGCATTCTCCGCCACCACGCTCGACAGCGGCGCATCCGTGGATTTCGCGGCGATGGCGGATGCATCCGCCTCCGCATCGATGGAGACGATGCGCACGCCGTCCGCGGGGAGCAGGCCCCGCAACGCGTTCTGCGTGATGAGCAGCGGCGCGCCGGAATCCTCCAGCATGTACGCCAGCCGGTCCGCCGGATACGACGGATCGAGCGGGAGATACGCCGCGCCGCTCTTCAGCACCGCGAGCATGGCGACCACCATCTCCGCCGAGCGATCCAGGCAGATGCCGACGAACGCCTCCGGCCCGGCACCGAGCGAAACGATGTGCCGCGCCAGCCGGTTGGCGCGCGCGTCCAGCTCCGCGTACGTCAGCGCATCGTCCGCGAAGACGACGGCGATAGCCTCCGGCGTCCGCGCGGCCTGCTCCGCGATCAGCTGGTGGATACAGACATCCGCCGGGTAGTCGGCCTCCGTGCGGTTCCATTCATCCACCACCCGCGCCTGCTCCGCCTCGCCCAGCAGCGCCAGGGCGGACATGCGGCGATCCGCATCCTCCACCACCTGCTCCAGCACCCGCTCCAGGTGCCCGAGCATGCGGCGGATGGTCTCCGCGTCGAACAGGTCCGTGCTGTACTCCAGCCCGCCGAACATCCGGCTGCCGTCCGTGACGACGGAAAGCGCGAGGTCGAAGCGCGTGGTCTCCAGCGTCGCGGGGACGCCCTGCATCCGCAGATCCGGCAGGTCGATGCCGGTGGCGTCCGCGTTCTGCAGGGTGAACATCACCTGGAAAACGGGCGCGTGGCTCAGGCTGCGCTCCGGCTGCAGCTCCGCCACCAGCTTTTCGAACGGGACCTCCTGGTGCTCGAAGGCGCCCAGCGTGACGTCGCGCACGCGGCGCAGGGTCTCGCGGAAGCTCGGATCGCCCTCCAGCTCCGTCCGCAGCACGAGCGTGTTGGCGAAGAAGCCGATCAATTCCTCCGTCTCGCGCCGCGTGCGCCCCGCGATGGGGCTGCCCACGACCACGTCCTCCGTGCCCGCGTACTTGGCCAGCAGCACCTGGAAGGCGCCGAGGAGCACCATGTACAGCGTGGCGCCCTCGCCCCGGCCGAGCGCCTGCAGCCGGTCCAGCAGCGTGGAGGAGGCGAACGCCAGCGGCTCCCGCGCGCCGCGGTACGACTGCACGGCCGGCCGGGGACGATCCGTCGGCAGCTCCAGCAGCGTGGGCGCGCCGGCCAGCCGATGCTTCCACCACGCCAGCTGCCGGTCCAGCACCTCACCCTGCAGCTGCTCGCGCTGCCACACGGCGAAGTCCGCGTACTGCACCGCCGGCTCCGGCAGCGGCGATGGGTCGCCCTGCCGATAGGCCGCGTACAATGCGGAGAGCTCGCGCATCAGCACGCCCAGGCTCGTTCCGTCGCTGACCACGTGGTGCATGCAGACGAGCAGCACGTGCTCTTCCGCTGCCAGCCGCAGCAGGCTCGCGCGGAAGAGCGGCCCCGCCGCCAGGTCGAACGGCCGCGTGGCGGATTCCTGGGCGCGGCGCTCCGTCTGCGCCGCGCGCGGTGCATCGTCCAGGGACGACAGGTCTTCGATCGGCAGCACGAACCCGGTGAACGGCAGGACGACCTGCACCGCGGCGTCCCCGGATTCGCGAATCGCGGTCCGCAGCGTCTCGTGGCGGCGGACGATCTCGCCGATCGCCTGCTCCAGGGCGGCCGTATCCAGCCCCCCGAGCAGGCGGATGGCCATCGGGATGTTGTAGAACGAGCTCCCGCCCTCCAGCCGGTCCAGGAACCACAGCCGCTCCTGCGCCGACGACAGCGGCAGGTCGCGGTCGCGCCCCACCGGGACGATTGGGGGCAGCGCCGGCCCGTCCGCGCGGCGCAGCGCATCCACCCGCTCCGCCAGCTCGGCGACGGTCGGGCCCTCGAACAGCGCGCGCAGCGGCATCACCACACCGAACGCGGCCTGCACGCGGGCCAGCACGCGCGTGGCGAGCAGCGAGTGCCCGCCCAGCGCGAAGAAGTCGTCGTGGATGCCCACGCGCTCCGTGCGAAGCACCTCCGCCCACAGCGCGGCCACCAGCTCTTCCGTCTGGTTGCGCGGCGCCACCATCTCCGCGTCCGACGCCTCCGCCGGCTCCGGCTCGGGGAGCGCGCGTCGGTCCAGCTTGCCGTTCTGCGTGAGCGGCAGCTTCTCCATCCGCACGTATGCGGACGGCAGCATGAACTCCGGCAGTAGCGCCTTGAGGTGCGCCCGCAGCGCCGGGCCATCCGCCTCGGCGGTGTCGGAAACGGACACCCACCACGCGACCAGGCGACGATCGCCACCAGCGACGTCGCGCGCCAGCACGGCGGCCTCGCGGACGGCCGGGTGCGAGGCCAGGGCAGACTCCACCTCGCCCAGCTCCACGCGGAAGCCGCGCACCTTCACCTGCTGGTCGGCGCGGCCCAGCGACTCCACCTCGCCATCGGG
>DATING010000569.1:0-6715 GCA_035474555.1 Longimicrobium sp.
ACTCGCGGGGCGGCGTGTTTGGAGGCTCCGGAAACTAGGCCCCGGTCACACCGGACCGAGCGTCCAAAGGCCGTGCTGATTCTCTCCAGCCGTCCACGTACTGTCGGAGCGCCAAGTAGATAGCTTCGCCAACGCTCCGAAGGCGATACCATCCGGGCGTGGGGCCTTGGCCGCGGGCTCATCGATGGTCAACATACGAAGCCCCTCCGCCAGTTCCCCACGCAACGGCACTGGTGGAGGCGGCGCCGCCGCCGCCGCGAATTGATCCAGCAGGTCTTGAGCGAGCCGCCGCGCCTGCCGGTCGTCCTTCGCATCCGCAAGCATGAGAGCGCGGCTCGCATAGGTCGCCGCTAGCGCGCGGTCCCTCAGACCGTGTGCACCGGCGGCCAGACCCAGGTACGCCGCCGGACCGAACGCATCCCAGTGAGGCGCCAACTCTAGGACGCGCGCTTCCGCCTCTGCATACTCAGCGGTCTTGTGCAGCGCACCCGCCACACGGGCAATTGTCCCCCACACAAGGACCTTATCGTGTGAGCGCAGCGGAGCCTCCACCAGACGCTCTAGGATCGGCCACGCCTCAGCAAAATGGTTCTCGAAAATCAAGAGCAGCAGGAAATCGTGAACCGCTACGGGGTATCGTTCATGATGCTGCGGATACGTGGCGAGCGCCTTATGTGCGAGTTCGTGCGCCTTGGTCAGGTCGCCAAGCTCATAGTGCAGGGGAAATAGGTCGTGGTAAGTCTGCGCGGCAAGCCAGTCATGGCCTTGGTCAAGCGCCGCCCGCGCTGCCGTGAAGAAGTGCTTCGCAGCTACGCGCACTCGGCCACGGTCCGCGTGTAGTCGCCCGAGACCAAGATTCGCCCGGACGTAGACGTCCCAATTCTGCTGGCGATAGCCGTGCCGGATCGCGCGAGCGTAGAAAACCTCAGCCCGCCAGGGAATTCCCACCACGCGGTTCGTCCTCCCCGCAACAAACGCGAAATACGGATCGTTCGGGGAGATGGCGGCGGCAGCCTCCGCGAAGTGGACCGCCGTGTCGGGAAACCCCTCATCCTGCGCCCAAGTTGCAATCGACTCGCACGCCAAGGCCGCGTCGCCATCATTTGGCGGCGTTGATCCGGTGATCTTCATTAGGATGCGGAGACTCGGCCGGATCGAAGCAGGCGCTTCGTGCAACGCCTCGGTGCGCCTCTCCGCAACATGCCGTTTCCCCTTCCTGAACAGCTTTTCCCGCCGGAGCGCGGGACAGTCCGCGACAAGGCGAACCTGACGTGCTAGCGCGTACAGCTCAGCACCGAGCTCCGATTCGATCTCGGCAATCACCAAGTCCCAATCGCGCGGGATCGGCGCGGCTAGAATCCGCCACGGTCGTTTTAGCCCGATGCGTTCTACGCGCTTTGCCATTGTTACGAGCTTATAGTGCGGAATTACCCGGTGGGGGAACAGGCTGATTTGACGATAACCAGGCATCCCGGATTCCGCCATAGGGTACGACACAACAGGAGCGGTCCAACGCGGTATCTGAGTGCACTCGGTTTTCACTCCGGACGACCAGTGAAGGGCGCTCCCCCCGGTGCAGTCTCCGAAAGCGGGGGCTTCCCTGTTTTACTTCGACGCCCGGTTGGGGGAACATTCCGGGCAGGCTCGGGGGAGGCGGTCGAGGGGCCCGGGTGAGGAGGTAGAACGCAGGGCCGGGTGACGAAGTACGTACCGGTTGAGCGACAGAAAAGCGAATGCAGGATACGTATCGCGGTGCCGCGATACCGCCGGAGGGGGCTGGCGCCCCCCCGGCTGGTGGATTCGCGCTGCGCGCTCAATTACGGGGAGGGAACGATGGACGGAAAGCGGAACGTGCGGGGCAGGCTGTACCCGCTGAGTATGCGCGTGCGGTGGACGCGCGGGGAACGGGACGCGGTGCGCGGACGCGCAGCCGAAGCGGGGCGGAGTGTGAGCCGGTATCTCGTTGAGTCCGCCACCCGTGAGGATGGGGCGGCGCTGGTTGCCCGGTTCACGCCGGAGCAGGTTGCGCAACTGGAGCTGCTGGAAGCCGCTGGCCGTTCGGCAAGGGCTTTCTCGGCCGCATCCGGACGCCCGTACGCCTGCGGCGAGCATGCGTGGAGTTCGGGGTGTGGCGTGCTTGATTCCGGCTGTCGGCTCGCAATGGTACCCCGGAGGGCGGAGGCCGGCTGTTGTCGGTGGATGGTCGGCGCCGCGCTGGGGTGCGGCGGCGTACCCACTGGGGCGGCCGACCTCCCCCGCCTCGCCGGGCGCGGCTCGGATACGCCGTGGCGCCCGTCCGAAGGCGTGCGGGGGCGCGCGGAGAACCGTCCGGCGGATGTGCCGGTACCAGAAAGTGCCAGCGGCATCGCCCTCGATGCCGGATGTTCGGCGAGCCGTGCAGGGGGGTAGTGGCGGATCCGCCTTGCCGGGGACTCCACCCGAAAGGAGGGACCAATCGCGGCTCCGTGGGTCGAAAGGCTCTCGGAGCCGCGTGGCATCGGAGAGGCGCCGGGGATCGGTGGGGATCGGTGGGTTCCCCCTGCCGGCTCACCCGTATGAGGACCAGTGGCGCGGACGCCCATCCCACGGGCTCGCGCGGACGTGCTTCCGGATAGCGACGGAGTTGTTGCCGTCCACGCGGTAGCGTTCGACCTCCCCCACGAAGCGGCCGGGCACGGGGGTGCAGGTGCCGCGCATCGCCAGGGGTGCGGCTTCCACCTCGACGGACTCGATCTGCCGCATGTCCACGGATGCGGGAAGGGCGCGGGTGACCTGGTAGAAGTCGACGTTCGTCTGCTCGTAGCCGGACGAACTATAGAGGATGTCGCCGACAGCCAGCGTGTGCGGCCGCGCGCGCTCCGCCCGATCCTCCGCGATCCGTCTGCGCTCCTCCAGCAGGCGGTCGATCTCACGCCGCCGTTCGGCGTCCGAACTGAACGAGTAGCGCCATCTCGGCTTCGCTTTGCGGCCCACGAACGCGACCGCGCACACGCGCCCGCCGGGGCCGGCATAGAGGTACACCACCGCGTCCGAGCTCGGGTCGGCCTCCTCGGTCGATCCCGGGGGGACGTAGGATTCGCGGGTCCGTCTGGTATTTTGATTCACGGTGCGATCGGTGTCGGGGTGGTCAGAACAGGACGCCCTGCTCGTCGTCCCATGCGGCGGGGATCGGCCCCGTTCGGCCGTTCGTGCGCAGCGGCACGCCGAAGGCCCGTCGGAACGCGTCGTAAAGCTCGGCGGCTTCCCAGGTGACGGGGGGCGATCCGGCGGCGGGTGTGGCGGACAGGTGCCAGTGGAACGGCCGCCGCCCCATGACGTCGGCGGGCCCGTAGCGGCCGGAGAAGACGACGTAGCCGGCCGGGTCCAGGCGGCCAGCGGAGCGGCGGTAGACGGGGGTGCCGCCGCACATCAGGTTCGCGGACAGGAAGCTCGACACCTCGGCGTCGGTCATCCCCTCCCGAACTCCATGCGCGAGCAGGGACAGCTGGTGTGACGAAGTGCTCCGGCCTGGCGAGTCCGCCATGTCGCCGTACGGGTAGAGCCGGGCTTCGACGGCGGCACGGAGCAGGTCGAGATGTGGATCTCCGGTACCCGGCCAGGGGACCGGCCGCAGGGGAAACCAGCGGCGCGGCTCCCGCGTGGTGTGGCTGGATCGGCGAGGGCTGGGCATCAGATGTCCTCGATCAGCGGTGTCGGGTCTCTGGGCCGAAGCTCCGGCCGCAGCTCGTGAGGCGGGATCGCGGTCGGGTAGAACTGCAGGCGCCGATCGAGGCGCCGCCCGCCGGACCGTGCAGCCTCCTCGGCGAGCAGCCGCTCGGTCAGCGGCCGGTAGCGGATCTCGGTCTGGCGCCTGTACCAGGGTGCCCCGAGAGCCGTGAAGTACGCGTGCTTCGGGGGGAACCGCTGCACGCGGATGCCCGTCCCTGGCGCGTAGTGGAGCTCGACGGTTGCGCCGGCCGGCACGTGCGCGCGCCGCCATTCCTGCCACGCCCGGTCGAGCGCGGCCGCGATCTCGGGCTCGGAGGCGTTGTCATCGGCGGTGGCCCCGCGGATCCACTCGGCGCCGTACGCGGTGGTGCAGGCGCCGGCAGCGACGCGGATCGACACCGATCCACCTTCCCACGCGAGGCGGAGCGCCGCCTGGGCATGCCCGTGCTCGGACGCGGCGCGCGCTTTCGCCAGGGTACGTGCGCTGAGCCGCCGCCCCGAACGCAGCCCTACCTTCTCGCGTGTCCACCCGCCCCGGTTCGTGCGGCCCGAGTAGTGGCAGGCGAGGAGCTGGTAGATACGCCCCAGCATGGCCTCGTAAGGATCTGCCCAGGTGGCGACCCCCTTGATGAACCCGCGTCCACGGCCGCGGTCCGCCCCCTCGGACTCCCGCAGCAGGCGCAGGTGCGCGGGATCGAGGACGCGCCCCTGAGCCAGGCGCTGGTGTGCTGACCAGAGCGCGCGGTTCCGGGCCTCCAGGCCCGCCAGGCAACGGGCGAGGAACCAGCTCGCCGCTCCTTTCCCCAGCGGCCCGCCGTCGCTTTCGTCCGGAGTGAGCGCGAGCCGGCTGAGGACCGCGTACTCCGCCTCGGTGACGGACAGGTGCCGGCGCTGAACGGCGCTCCGCGCGCGGTCGGAAGGGAGCAGATGGAAGTTCTCGGCGGCCCAGCGGGGCCTGCACACCCGGCTGAACACAGCCACGCCGAGCAGCGATGGTCCCCGATACAGCCCGAACGCGAGTCCGCGCATGCCCGCGCCGGCCGTGTAGTGGTGCCGGGCGAAGAATTCCCCGATCAGCGGCTTGGACCCGGCCGCGGGGATGCGGCGGACTTCCGCCCCGGCCGCCTGGAAGAGCGGCCCGCCCGGGGGGCCGCCGCGCTGTCGCGGGTCGGTGACCACGTCCCAGAAGGCGAGCTGATCGAGGTAGAGCGAGGGGCCGAGCGATGGGTCGGCACCGGGCCAGGAGCCGTCGCCCGTTCCTTCGGCACGGCGCCGGCGGCGGGGCGGGACGGCGGTGGCCGCGGGTTCCGCGGTGGGTTTCCGTCGGCGGCACGGGATCATGCGGCCCTCCTCGCCGTCTCCGGCGGGGCTGCCGACGGTTCACGACAGGGGATGAACTCCGGGCGGGACGTGCTCCGGGTCAGGGTTCCGAGAAGCTCCCCGCTCCCCACCATGTGAACCGTGACGTCCCCCGAGGACCCCCGCTGGTCGCGCCGAAACTCCAGGTCGTGCGGATGCGAGCGGGTCCTGGCCGCCACCCGTGCTCTCAGCGCGCCCGTGAGCGGGATGGGTCGGCCCCGGACGTGGGATCGCAGGCGCCGGTTCTCATCCCGCAGCGCCGTGACGAGCCGCGCGGCCGCGGCCACGACGCGCTCGTCGCCCTCGCGGAGAAGGCAGGCGAGCAGGTGCTGGCAGACGATCTGCCTCCAGATGAAGTCGGCGCAGTCGCAACGCTCCATCGCCGGGTCGATCAGGTCCACGTAGTGGACGGCCTTCCCGCCCGAGGTTTCGTAGCGGCCCCGGTCGATTCGTACGACGGACAGCTGCAGTGCGCGGACGAGGCGTGCCGGATCGACGCCTCCGGCCGCCTCGACGTCGACCATCGAGATCGTGCGGATTGGTTTCATCGCCACCACCGAAAACGGAAATAAGGAAAAGGGCCGGGCGCGGTGAGTCCCTCTCACTCGGCGCCTAGCCCTAATTTTCTTTTTTGGGGTGTCGCCGCCCACGCTGGAACGGAGCCAAGAGCCCGGCCGGGAGCACGGCCGGGCGCGGGCGGGCGTCGGACTAATCGCGCGTAAACAAATCAGGTTGCGTCATTTCCTTACCGCCCTCGCCGTGCTGCTTACGGCGGCGTGCACGGATTCTCCGACCGCACCCGCCGTTAACGCGGAGGGGAGCCGCGCGAGCGAGCATGTCACGTATTATCCGGGCACCGGCGAGTGCGACCCGTGGATGAACCTCGATTGGTGCGAAGGCCGCGACCCCGGCGATTGCATGACGTCGGCCCCGTCAACGGGGGAGCCGGAGGAGTACGTGGGCGTACAGGGATGCGGCGGCGGCGGGGCTCCGGGTGGCGGTGGAACTCCGACCGACCCGCCGCCGCCCTCACCGGATACCTGCAATACCGGCGACCCCATCGTGGACGACCGGCAGGTTACGGAAGGGCTCGCCTCGCTGTGGGCGCAGAGCAACCCGGACGCGAACCTGTATTCGCGTGTCGAAAAGGCCGGGTGGATCGTTGAGTACCCGGCGGGCCAGTTCAGCATCATGCAGTTTACCGGGACGGAGCGGTTCGGCTGCGGGGACTACAGAAACGTTCCGATGCCCGCGCAAGGGACCGTTGTGGGGTTCGTCCATACGCATCCGTACCAGGTGGGCGAAAACATCGTGGATTGCAGCTTGCGCAGCGTGCAGACGTATGACGGCACCCCCAGTGACGTGGATCGGAAAACGTCCGTCGCTCTCGGGAATCACTTCGGCCTCGGTCGGCCGTTGCCGGGCTACATCATCGACAAGGACGGCTACTACCGCTACGACGGCCAGGGCAACACCGCCGCGCCCCGGCGTGCGCGCTGCGGCTACTGAACGGCCTCCCCTTCCTTCAACTGACAAGGTGGACCAATGTTCAGCATCCGGAAGCTTCTGATTGCCTGCTGTGGCATCCTGCTCTCCAATCCGCCGGGAGCCGCCGCGCAATGCACTGCGGAAACCGAGACCGGACGCC
>DATING010000570.1:0-6415 GCA_035474555.1 Longimicrobium sp.
GAAGTGGGCGAGCATGTCCGGGTCCATGTCCGGGCCCACCGGAGACGTCAGCTGCGGCTCCGCCTCCAGGTTGGGGGGTGCATGCCCTTCCGGCGGGCCGTCCTCCACCACCAGCTCCGAGCCGTCCTCCGGGTGCGGCCCGTTCCAGATCTCCACGATCTCCTTGTAGTCGTCGGGGCTGAAGCGGTACAGAATGCGGTGCAGCCCGCGGTCCTCGTGCTTCCTGGCCTCGGGGAACTTCTTGTTGTTGATGTCGGGGATGGGCAGCAGCCCGCCCACGTTCACGCCCGTCAGCTTTTCCAGCGCCTTGGCGTACGCCACGATGTGCACGCCGCCGCGCACCAGCAGGTAGCCGATCATCTCGCGGGCGAGCGGATCGTCCACCATCTCGTACACGCGGATCTTGTTGGCGCGCGCGCCGCACTCCAGGAAGAAGTTGTGCAGCAGGTCCAGCTTGAGGTTGCCGCTGTTGAACACGTACGATCCGTCCCACGGCTTGCCCTGCGAGTCGATGGGCAGCGCCATCTGTCCGCTGGCGATGAAGTGGTAGCCGAGGCGGGCGTCCGTGGCGTCCTTGAGCGGATGCGACGCCGGATCCGGGTTGCGGCTGGTGGTGCCGGTGAGGAACTGGTTGATGGTGTACGCCACCACCTCGATGTGCCCGAACTCCTCGGCGGCGATGTTGGCGATCAGGTCGTAGAACGGCCGCATCTTGTCACGGCCCCGGAAGTTGAACGACTGGAAGGTGTAGTTCATCAGCGTAGACATCTCGCCGAACCGTCCCCCCATCAGCTCCTGCACGGCCGACGCGGCGTTGGCCGAGGGATGCTTGGCCTCCGGCAGCTCGATGGCGAGCTTGTCGAAGCGGGTGATCATGCGCTCTCCTTCCGTAGTGGGCCTGCGACGGGTCGCGGCGGCCCGCCTCGACGGGCCGCCGCAACGGGCCGGGGACGGTCGCAAGGGCGGTGCCGTGCCCTGTGCAGACCTGAGACATGCACCACCGGCTGTCCCCCGCAACGCGGCAGGCCGGCGGAAACGCTCCCCCGGCCCTGCTGAACTTCCTGATGTTTTTTCGCCGCAGGGATTTACGCGCGGAGGGGAAGCAGCGCGCGCAGCCGGGGCTCGCGCAGGTACAGCCCGGCCCAGGCCAGCACTCCGAACACCAGGCCCGTCACGAAGAACGAGTCCTCCATCCGCACGTGCGAGGCGACGGCCCCGCCCAGGTAGCCCGTCACGAGGATGGCGCCCAGGACGGCCGTGCGGGGGATGACGTAGAGCACGGCGCCGACCAGCAGCGACACCCCGATGGGGACGGCGAGGTGCGCCGGGTAGCCGAACTGCACCAGGCCGTCCACGTACGGCGTAAAGCGGGCGATGCGCAGCACGGCATCCATCAGCAGGAAGAGCGCGACGAAGCCGCTGATGATCCGCCCCGCCAGCACCATGCCGCGGCGGGTGGCCGGCGCCTGCGTGGCGTTCCGCGAGGTGCTCGCCGTCGCGGATCCGTGGTCCATCGTGGCCGTGATGCTCATCGTCGCTCCTCGTGGTGTTGAAAAGCCCGGGCGCGGTGCCGTTCGGCTCGCTCCTCGCCCGCCTCTATCAACACGACGAACGACGATCCGCGCTTTCGACACGCGATCGAAACGAATTTTCATCCGCCGAAACGACTCGACTCGGATCGTCAAAATCCGGCGAAAAGACTTGCTTTCCTGAGGGAGCGCCCGCGCAGACCCTGCCCGTGCGCCAACCCATGGGCGCGACCGAAGGATCTACTGCGCACGGCACAGAGTCAGCCAATGCGCCGGTTCCACGCGGGGCAGGCAAGATCCTTCGGTCGGCGCCAGAGCTCTTCGATCGGCAGGTACCCGGCGGCGCCTCCCTCAGGAAAGCAATCGGGTGGCTGGCGGGTGGCTGAGAACGTTGCTGAACCGCACAGTCCTGGACCGTGCCGGATTGTCCGCGGAGGCGGACAGCGTGAAGTTGTAGCCGCGAATTCATTCGCTCCGTCTCCGCAGCCAGCGCGATGCTCAGCGCCGGTGCGCCTCCGCCACTTCGCGCAGCACGGCCTCGTACCGGCCGATCATGGCCTCCAGCGAAAAGTGCGTGCGGATGCGCTCGCGGCCGGCGGCGGCCATCCGCGCGCGCATCGCCCCGTCCCGGCCGAGCGCGACGAGCGCATCCGCCAGCGCGGCCGGATCGCGCGGGGGGACGAGCAGGCCCTCCGCCTCGTGGCGGACGATCTCCGGCAGGCTGCTGGCCTCCGCCGCGACGACGGGCGTCCCCACCGCCAGCGCCTCCGCCGCCACCAGCCCGAACCCCTCCCAGTGCGACGGCACCGCGAGCACGTCCAGCGCCTTCATCACGGCCGCGGCGTCCGCGCGGTAGCCCATCCAGTGCACGCGCGGCGCATCCGCCAGCAGCGCCCGCGCGCGCGCCTCCTCCGGTCCCTTTCCCACCATCACCAGGTGCGCGTCCGGCAGCGCCGCGGCCACCGCCGGCCACGCGTGCGCCAGGTCCAGGATCCCCTTCCGCTCGTCGAAGCGCCCCACGAAGCCGATCGCCAGCGCCCCCGCCGGCAGGCCGAGTTCCGCCGGGCCGACGGCATCCAGCGCCGCCGTGTCGATGCCGTTGTGGATCACCCGCACCTGCTCCGGCCGCAGCCAGGGCACCGAGCCCAGCATCGTCCGGCGCGTGGACGCCGAGTTCGCCACGTGCAGCGCCGGCAGCCAGCCGTACAGCACGCGGAAGTGCGGGCGGCGCTTGAGCGGCCGGTCGTTCGCGCGGCGGACGACCACGGGGATGCCCAGGGCGCGCGCCGCGGGGCCCGTGAGCCGCACGTCCTTTTCCATCAGCGTCAGCACCACGTCCGGCCGGTGGCGGCGGAGCGCGGCGATGGCGCGGGAGATGGCGAGCGGGCTCAGGTCCATCCCCTGCGCCACCCGCTCCAGCGGAACCTTGCCCGTGAGCCGCGCCTGCAAGGGCGAATCCGGCCGGCAGAACACGGCCACGTCGTGCCCGCGCGCCTGCAAGCCCAGCGCGAGCGCCTCCGTGACCACGTGCACGCCGCCCCACGAGTACGACGCGTTGCTCAGCACGATGCGCATCCGCCTATTCCCCGCTCCGCCGCGCGAACCGCGCTGCCACGTGCGGCGCCGCCCGCCCCACGCGCTCCAGCACGTCATCCACCGTGATCCGCTCCATCCGCCCCAGCTTGGGCGTCGCGTTCGATGGATCGGGCGCCTCGCCGGGCTCCGTGTAGCGGTCGATCCACAGCTCCTGCCATGCGCGGTACGGCCCCACCCGCCACGGGTTCGTGTGCCCGAACAGCCCGACGACCGGCACGTCCAGCGCCCGCGCGATGTGCACGGGCCCCGTGTCCGGCGCGATCAGCAGGTCCGCGCCGTCGATGAGCCACATCAGCCGGCGGATGGAATCCCCCAGCGCCCACACCGGCTCCGTCGCCGCACCCGCCGTGATCTCGCGCGCGATCCCCTGCTCCCGCGCCCCCGGCCCGCCGATCAGCATCGCCCGGTATCCAAAGTCGCGTTCCAGCGCATCCACCAGGCGGGCGTAGCGGTCCGCGAACCAGTCCTTTTTCGCGTTGGCGGATGCGGGGACCACCGCCACCACCGGCCGGCCGCGCCGCGGGGCGAAGAAATCCGCCTGCGCGCGCCGCTCCTCCTCCGTGAACGGGATGCGCCACACCGGCGTCTCCGGCCTGGGCAGGCCGAGGTGCTGCAGGAACTCGAAGAAGAGGTCCTGCGTGTGCGCGCGCGGGCCGGGCGGCAGGTGGTGGTTGGATGCCAGCCACGTGCCCTCCATGGCCCGGTCGCGCCCGAACCCCAGCCGGTGCGGCGCGCGCGACAGCAGCGTGGGCCACGTGCTCTTGATGTAGACGTTGAGGTTGATGGTCAGGTCGAACCTCTGGCCCGCCAGGTCGCGCCGCAGCTGGTTCACCCCCTGCAGCCCGCGCTTCTTCTGGTAAACGACGACCTGGTCGATGGATGGATGATGCCGCAGCGCCCCCGACGGCATCGGCTCCACCACCCAGGTGATGCGCCGCGACGGATCGTCCGCCTTGAGCGCGTTGACGAGCGGCAGCCCGTGGATGACGTCCCCCAGCCCCGTCAGCAGCACGATGCAGATGTTCTGCGCCGGATAGCGAAGCTCGCTCATGGGCGGGCCTGCGGGGGATTCGCGGTTCGCGTCGCGTTGCGACGGGGAGCCCTCTCCCCCGCCGTCCTTTTCGCTCGTTCCTCGCGACGGCCGGCGACCCCTCCCCCAACTTCGGGGGAGGGGTGGGCGAAGGCGGCGGACCGCCTCTGAACGAGGCCCCTGCTCGAGCAGTTCTCCCCCTCTCCACGAGGAACGAGAGGGGAGGGGGCCGGGGGGTGGGGGCCCATCATCGCCGCGCCAGGTAGGCGAGCTGCAGCGCGGCCACGCGCCGCAGCGGCTTCCATCCCTCGCGCACGGCGGCCTCCGGGTCGTCCGCGTCGAACAGGGCGCGCAGGGGGCCATCGCCCAGCGGATGCTCGCGGGCCTTGGCGTCCATCTCCGGCGCGCGGACGAACGCCTCCCACACCGGCCACGATTCCTGGTTGGCCCGCAGCGTCCCCGTCGCCAGCGCGCGCACGTCGCGGGCGAGGCCCAGCAGCGGCCGCGCCACCGCGTTCACGGACTGCGAATAGTACGGCATGCGGTTGCGGCTGTGCGGCACCCACCACGACGGCGCCAGCAGCGGCCGCACCGCGCGACTGAACAAGCGCCGCTCGATCTTCCACGTCTGCGGCACCTCCGCCGCCAGCCGCACCACGGCGTTGGACTGGAACGGCTCGTGGGAGCGGAACAGGCGCCGGTTGCCGTGGAAACCCGCCGCGTACTTGCGTAGGGTGAACGGGTAGATGAACGACCATTCCTCCGCGGATTCCGGGCGGATCTCCGCCAGCCGCCGGCGGAACGCGTCGCGCCGGTCCGCGGCCTCGCGCAGCAGGTCTGCGCGGATCCCGGGGAGCGGCGGCGGCTCGGCGGGGCGGATGCCGGCCGGCTCACCGCGCAGCACGCGCCGCCGCGATGCGCCCGTCACGTTGTCCGCCTTGAGCAGCGCGTCCGACGAGAACCCGCCCAGCACCAGCGGCAGCCGATCGATCCCCATCGACGCAGCCAATCCGTAGCCGTGCACGTCGATGAACTCGTTCTGCGAGCCCACCATCGCCGCCACCGCCTCGAAGTGCCGCAGGTCGTGCATGGGCGGGCGCCGCTCCCAGCGCAGCCCCGCGCCGTACGCCCGCGCCACGCGCCGCGCGCTGCGCACCTCGCGGTTGTCCGCCTCCGTGTAGATGAATCCCTGCACGTCCACGCCCTGCGGTACCGCGCCGAGCACCGCGCGCGAATCCTCCCCGCCGCTCAGCAGCATCCCCACGCGCCCGTGCCCGGCGACGGCCAGCTCCACGTCCGCCACGAGCGCCGCGCGCAGCGCATCCGCCGCATCGTCCATCGACCCGTACGCCGTCCGCTCCACCGGCTGCCAGTAGACGCGTTCGGGGCCCGTCCATCCATCCGCAGAAAACCGCCGCGTGCAGCCGGGGGAAAGCTGCGTCACGCGGGGATACAGCGTCCGCGGATGCGCGATGGTGAAGTAGCCCATCAGTTCCACGGCGCTCACGGGATCGATCTCGTCCCGCACGCCGGCCGCCTCCGCCACGGCGTCCACGTGCGTGCCGATCACCAGCCGCGGCTCCGGGTCGCGCACCTCCGCGGCGAAGAGCGGGATCCACGCGAACAGGTCCGTCGCCACCATCCCCGTTCCCGTCGCCCAATCGATGCAGATCGCGGCGAACGGCCCATCCAGCCGGTCCTCCCACCCCGCCGCCTCGCCACCCACCAGCAGGCGATGCACGGCCCCGCGCCGCCCCGGCTCCAGCGCGGGCCCGGCGGCGTGCCCCTCCACCCGCGCGAACGGCTCGCCGACGAGCACACTGGTGGATGACGCGTCGTCGAGCACGGGATCCGGATCGCGCGGCGCGTGGGCCACGACGAGCGTGCCCCACTCCCCCGCCTGCTCCGCGTAGCGGCCGGTGACGGGCCCCACCCAGTGCTCCAGGATGCGCTTCAGCTCGGCCGGCGGGCGGGGGCGGGAGGAGAACAGGAAGTCGCTCATGGCGCGCGCCCCGCCAGCACGGCCTCGTATCCCTCGATCATCCGCTCCAGCGTGAACCAGTGTTCCGCGCGCCACTTGGCCTCCGCGGCGCGCGCGGCCGGCTCCGCGTCCCCCGCGCGCAGGGCGTCCACCACCGCGCGCATCCCCGCCGCGAGCGCGTCCGCGTCGTCGCGGGGGACGATCCAGCCGGCGGGCGGGCGACCGTCGCGCGCGGCGAGCCCCTCCCACGCGCCGCCCACGTCCGCCGCGACGATGGGC
>DATING010000571.1:0-4276 GCA_035474555.1 Longimicrobium sp.
CACCCGGGAAGGTCGCTCTCGCGCACCACCCCGCCGTACCAATCTGCGAATGCCTCTCCCAAAGCACAAGCCATATTCGTGCGTTCGCCCACCGGGTGCGGATTCGGGCAAGAGAGCTGGTAGAATCGCCTCAATCCGTTGGTGGCCGGGTGCTGAAACAGGTACTGGTCCTGCCACAGGTGCCCCCACTCGTGGGCAGCCACCATCACTCCCTGTTCACCCCAGATGTGATCCCAATGTGCAGTCTCAACTCTGATGTGATCGGCACCCCAGTCGTAGCGCGTTGAGTACGTGCTGGTGGGGTACAGTCCGGCACGCATCAGCGTCGGCGGGCTCATCCCGAACTTGAGCGCATGCCCATCGTAGTTCTTGCTCATGTTGATGAACAGATGCGCCTGCTGGTTGGCGGCGGTGATCGGAATGCTTCCACCACAGGAACCGAAGTATTGGCCCACCTGCGTTCGGTCCGGATTGGAGGTGATGTAGCTCTTTACCTGAGCCTTGCGGTTCTCCGTGTGTACGGTCACCTGCAGCCGCCGTTCGCTTGTCGGTCCCTTGCAGTCGATGGTGCTGCTCGCGCCGGACGCCGACGTGTACCCGGCCCCGCTGTTCACCTGCACGCTGTTGACCGTGCTGAACACTTTCCACGCAACCCACGCGTCGACCAGCGGCCGACTGTTGCCCGAACTCGCGTCGGAGTAGGTCACCGTGACCGCGGCGGTTGCGGACGGCGGCGGTGGGGGAGGTGTTCCAATCCACAGCAACGTGTCAGGCGGGGGCGGGCACCCGTAATCGGAAACCGTGAAATCAACGCTCGTCGGCGAAACCGAGCACGTGATCACCACGCGACCGTCGCGGAGGCGGGGCGGACGGCGCTCCGACCCGATCGGTCCCCGCACCCTGCGTGTGCCTTCCGGGAACAGCGTGGGGTCGAAGTGCTCCGTCACGCGCCCGCCGTGTTCGTCGATCCAGAGCCACATCTCACGGCTGGCCCCGGTGCCGATGATGTGGCCGTCGTCGCTCACGCGGGGATCATCGGACCGCTGGATAACGTTCGCCAGCACGAAATAGTAGCCGGGTTCCGGAATCGTGACGGTCGCCCGCTCGCGGAAGCTCTCCCCCGCAGCAAACCCCTTCTGCATTCGGAAGTGTGGGGGAATCGCCTCACCCACCGGCACCTCGATCAGCTCCCAACTGCTTCGCTCGGCGGCGGCTACCTCAGGGAGGATAAGCCGCACCTCCGCGTCCTGTGTGGCGAACCTCGCCTCTCCCCGGACAGTGAAGTGGATTGGATGGCCGGGTTTAAGGGCCCCGCTCACGTCCAGTTGCAGTTCGAAGCGGGGCTCGATCACGATATCGGGGCCAGGCTCGCCCGCCGCCTGCGCGACGGAGAAGAATGATTCCGCCGCCGGTGTGGTCGTGGTCGGCATGGAGGGCACGGCATCGACGCACGCACCAAGCAGCGCCAGGAGGGCAGTCGCCAGGAGGCGCGCCCGAATCCACTGCCCCCGATATCCGAAGCAAGAGAAGGCTTTCACGGTGTTCCTCGACGAGGCCAAGGGGTAAAAACTGGGGAGGGTGGCATCTGCCGGAGGGGGTAACTCGCTGCCCACCATGTAAGGGGCGGCAGGGCAAGGGGAGTTCAGGTTCCCCCTCAGTCGTGCCGCGACATGGTCTCCTTTTCCGCGCTGTCACGTCGCGTATCGAAACGCGCAAAACGAGCGCAATAGTAAGCATATTTTCCTTTTACGTCAAGAAGTAGCGAGAAACGGTCTGTGGCGCAGGTGAGGCGCCCACCCCGATGTGACCGAACTGGCGTTCTTAGATCCGACGGAGACGCGGCGGTGCCTCCCGCAGGAAATTGACCGCCTCTCCCAAATCCGGACTTCTCATTTTCTTCCACGGTTTTCGGGGCACCACCCCCTCATTGGATGACGCGGACGACCCAACCCGGCGGGCCAATCCGTCGGCTGCACCATTCATCCGTTGCAGCGCGTGACGGCGAGACACATATTGCGCCAGCGTGCGCCGATTGTGGCGGCGCGTCGTCCCGTCCCACGCAGTGCCCGTCCCCGGGCGCCGTCCGGCCCGCCCCCCCGAAACTGCCGTCCTGGAGAGCCCCCGATGACTGAACCCCGTGTTTCCGAGCGACACCCGTTCCGTCGTCGGCTGCGAGACCTGCTCGGCGTAGCCGTCGTGGCGGCGGCGATCACCGCCATGGTGGGCGGGCCCGGCGAGGTGGAGGGCGCCGCCGCACGCGCGGCCCTCGCCATGGCCGGCCCCGTCGCCGCGGACACGGACGACGTGGTGCGCCCGGCGGCCGCGGCTCCCCTGCCCTTCGCCGACTCCCTGCGCGAGCCCGCGGTCGTCCGGCCCCTGAACGGGGTGCTGAACGCGACCCTCGTGGTGGACACCGCCACGCTGTCCGTGCAGCGAAGCGCGGATTCCATCGCCCGCTTCAACCTGCGCTCGTTCCAGCTCGCCTCCACCACCGACCCCGCCTACCGGGCGAACGATCCGCGGTTCACCGCCGCGTTTCCCGGCCCCACGTTCCGGGTGCAGCGCGGCGACCTGGTGCGCATCCAGCTCATCAACGACCTGCCGCAGGGCGGGCCGCAGGACAGCAACGAGGTGTGCAAGCAGCCCACCATGACGGGCACGCCGCTCATCATCCCGGACGTCTTCCAGGGCTGCTTTCACGGCTTCGACTACACCAACATGCACTACCACGGCATGCACGTGACACCGGACAGCACGTCCACCATGGTGGGCGACGACGTGCTGATGGTCATCGCGCCCGGCGACACCATGCAGTACTCCTTTCGCATCCCGCAGAACCAGTCCCCCGGGACGCACTGGTACCACCCGCACAAGCACGGCTCCGTGGCCATCCAGGTGGCGAACGGGATGGCCGGCGCGTTCATCGTGGAAGACACCACCATGGGGCTGGATTCCATCGTCCAGGACCTGGAGATGATCGAGCACGTGATCGCCGTGCAGCAGGTCGCGCCCACGGTGGGGCTGCTGAGCGGGTTCGGAGAGCTGGATGCGCCCGCGCCGCTGGTGAACGGGCAGCTGCGCCCCACCATCTACATGGCGCCGGGCGAGGTGCAGCGCTGGCGCATCGTCAACGAGAACACCACGCGCACCACCAAGACGTTCGACGTGGGCTTCACCGACTTTCCCAACGCCGCGGAGCCGCAGCTGTTCGACATCGCGCGCGACGGCGTGCAGTTCGCCCCCGGCAACTACGACGCGGTGCGCCAGGACACGTTCCTGCACATGGCCCCCGGCCAGCGGCTGGACGTCTTCGTGCAGGCGCCCCGGACGCTGGGGCGGCACCAGTTCCAGACGACGCACATCCCCGGCGCGGGGCGGCAGTCGCAGGATCCCACGCTCCCGGTGGACTCCACGCTGGGGGGCGCGACGCCGGACACGGTCGTCCTCTTTTACGTGGTGGTGGATTCCACCCTGACGGGGCGCAACACCACGCTGCCGTCCACCCTTCCCGAGCTTCCCGCGTTCCTGGCCGCCGACCTGAAGGCCGCTGCGGACACGGCGCTGGTCGTCTTTACGGACAGCCTGAACCAGCAGCCCACGCAGTTCTACCTGGGCAGCCGGCTGAACCCGTACCAGCGCTTCGACGACCACAGCGTGTTCGTGCCGTCGGATACCAACGGCACGGCCATGCCCATGGTGCTCAACCAGACGCAGACCTGGAAGATCGTCAACAACAGCCAGCAGCAGATCAGCCACCCGTTCCACATCCACATCAACCCCTTCCAGGTGGATACGGTGGTCTACCCCATGGGCAAGGCCGATCCGTTCCACGGGCTGTACGAGCAGCTGAACGCCGCGGCCGCGTCCGGCAACCCCATCTGGCTGGACGTGCTGCCCCTGCCCATCCCGAGCGCCGACACGCTGGGCAACGGCCATCCGAACACCGCCTACGCCGTCATCACGCAGAAGTACGACGACTTCGACGGCTGCCCCAACGGCAGCTGCGGCCCGCCGACCGGCTCCTTCGTGATGCACTGCCACATCCTGGGCCACGAGGAGCGGGGGATGATGCAGGTGCTGCAGGTGGTGGAGAACGCGGGCGACCTCGTCACGGCGCCGGGGGGCCACGCGGGCCACGGCAGCGCATCGCCCGCACCGGGCTCGGGCACGGGCGCGCGCGTCCCCGGGAGCGGCGGCGGACAGGGCCAGGGCCGCCGCAACCCGCAGGGCCAGCCGCAACGGCCCTGACGCTGGATGCGTGACGAGCGCCCGGCGG
>DATING010000572.1:0-3441 GCA_035474555.1 Longimicrobium sp.
AAAGCCGTTCAGCAGCTCCATCATCCGCAGGTCGTACGGGTCCGCCGAGGCGTCGTCGTCGCCGATCTCGTAGTTCTGCTGCGGCGTTTCCAGAATGAGCGGGATGCCGCGGCTGCGCGGGTCCGCCAGCAGCCAGCGGAACGGCTCCGCGCCGATCTGCCCGTCGCCCAGCAGCATGTGGCGGTCCTTGTTGCTGGCGAACGCGCCCTCGCTGTCGTTCAGGTGAAAGAAGCCGGGCTTCTCCCCCACCGTGTGCTCCCACTCGTCCAGGATCTCCTTCTGCCGCGCCTGCGACTCGTGGATGGCCCAGCCGCTGGCGAACAGGTGGCAGGTGTCCAGCCCGTACCCCGTCCGCTCCCGCAGCGCGTCCGGCACGTGGCGCAGGATGTCGGCCACCTCCTCGGCCGTGCGCCCCACCGTCTTTCCCGCGCCGGCCGTGTTTTCCACCAGCAGCCGCGTGGGGCCGTACGATTCCTTGAGCGCCTGGGTGATGGCGTCGGCCACGCGCTTGGCGGCGGCCTTGGGGTCGCCGTCCGTGGCGGAGCCGGGATGAAAGCAGACGGCGCCCACGCCCAGCGCGTTGGAGCGCTTCATCTCCATCGTCAGCCCGCCCGCGGCGCGCTCCCACTTGTCCGGCTCGGCCGTGGCCACGCTCAGCACGTAGGCGGCGTGGACGACGACGTCCTTGTGGCGGATGCCGGCCTCGTCCAGGGCGCGGCGAAAGCGGTCCACCCGCTCGGGCTTGATGGTGCTCTTGTCGCCGTAGAAGCGGGGCACGGCCGTAAAGCACTGCAGCGCCCGCATCCCCGCGCTCCCGGCGCGTCGCGCGGCCATGTGGATGCCGCCGTTGTCCACCGTATGCGCGCCGAAAAAGTGTTGGGCCGCCATGGTTTGCGATGGTTGAGATTGGATGAGGATCGTGCCCCCGCCGGACCGGAAGAGTAGCCCCCGGGTAAGGACCTGCGCGAGAGGTGTACCGCGAGCGCGGATGTGCCCGCCCCTTGCATATGGAATGCGCGGGATACAGTATGCGGGCGCGTCACCCCGCCCAACGTTTGTTCCAGCCGCCCCGCGAGGGGCCGGGCACGCCGCCCGCGGCGCCACTTTCGGCGCCCGATCCGCCGTGCCGGCCGGCAAGGTACCGATTTCCACATGAAGACGACATTCCTGGACGGCGCCGGCCTGCGCGGCGCGCTCATCATGGCCTCGGAGTACGTGCAGCGGCACCGCGCGGACCTCAACCGCATCAACGTGTTTCCCGTCCCGGACGGCGACACGGGAACCAACCTGGCGCTCACGGTGAGCTCCATCGCCGACCACCTGCGCCGCAACACCGACACGTCGGTGGGGCTGGTGGCGCGCGAGGCGGCCAACGCGGGGATCATGGGCGCGCGCGGCAACTGCGGGATGATCCTCTCGCACTTCCTGCTGGGCTTCGCCGAGGCCATCGGCGACCGCACGCGGCTGGGGGTGGCGGACTTTGGCGGGGTGCTGCGCAGCGCCACGGCGCACGTGTACGAGGCGCTGGAAAAGCCCGTCGAAGGCACCATGATCACCATCATGCGCGCCATCGCCGACGAGGCGGAGCGGCTGCAGCACTCCGATTTCGTGGTCCTGTTCGAGCGGCTGCTGGTCAAGGCGCGCGAGGCGCTGGCCAACACGCCGGAGCTGCTCCCCCAGCTCAAGGCGGCCGGCGTGGTGGACGCGGGGGCCAAGGGCTTCGTCCACATCCTGGAGGGCATCGGCGGCTACCTCTCGGGCGACCCGCTGACGGCGCTGGAGGAGACGCCGGAGTACGGCGCCGAGCCCGAGATCTTCGCCGCCGCGCAGGCCTCGTACGAGGCCGAGGAGCAGTTCCGCTTTTGCACGGAGGCGCTGGTGCGGGGCACGAAGCTGCCCACGCAGGACGCGGCGCGGGCGTGGCTGCGCGAGCGGGGCGACTCGCTGGTGGTCATCCGCAGCGGCGACATGCTCAAGGTGCACATCCACACCGACGAGCCCGACGAGGTGTTCGGCTACCTGCGCGGCTTCGGCGAGCTGGCGTCGCACAAGGCAGAGGACATGCACGCGCAGCACGCCGTGGCCCAGCGCTCCGCCGCGGGGCACATGACGCTGGCCCGCCGCCCCATCTCCGTGGTCACGGACACGGCGTGCGACCTGCCGGACGACATCGTCCGCGGGCACGGCATGCACCTGGTGCCGCTGAACCTGATCTTCGACAAGCAGGTGCTGCGCGACCGGTTCGACATGACGCCGGAGCAGTTCGTCATCGAGCTCAAGAAGGGCGCGCACCCCAGCACGTCGCAGCCGGCGCCGGCCGCGTTCATGGAGGGCTTCCGGCGCGCGGCGGAGGAGGGCGAGAACGTCATCGGCGTGCTGCTCTCGTCGGCGCTCTCGGGCACCTACGCCAGCGCGCAGGCGGCGCTCAAGCAGCTGGGCGACGCGGGCGTGCCCATCCACCTGTTCGACAGCAAGGGCGGCTCGCTGCTGCAGGGGCTGCTGGCGCTCAAAGCCAGCGAGCTGGGCGAGGCGGGATGGGACCCGGCCAAGATCCTGGCGGAGTTGGACCGGGTGCGCAAGCAGAGCGGCTTCTTCATCGTGCTGGATACCTTCGAGCGGGCGCTGGCGTCGGGGCGGGTGGGGCGCGGCAAGGCGTGGCTGGGCAGCCTGCTGGACATCAAGCCCGTGCTGGACATCGACCAGACGGGCAAGCTGATCCCCATCGACCGGGTGCGCGGCCGCAAGAACGCGCTTCCCAAGATGCTGGAGATCCTGGAGCGCAAGGTGCCCAAAACGGCCAAGAAGGTGCGCTTCGGGGTGATGCACGTGGCCGCGCCGGAGATGCTGGAGCCGGTCACGCGGGAGATCCGCGCCCGCTACGGCAACGTGGACGTGGTGCAGGCGCCCGGCACGCCCATCATCGGCACGCACGCCGGCGAGGGCGCCTGGGGCATCGCGTACCTCGTGGAGGACTGAGCGGGGGCGGGATTAAGATTCCTCGCGCGGGACGGAAACGGCGGGGTTTCACGCGGAAACGCGGAGGGCGCGGAGAGTGATCTCCGCGCCCTCGTTGTTCGTGCCAGACTTTAATGCGGTGAAATTGATCAGCGCCCGATCTCGGGAATGCCCAAGGCGCGGCAAATCTTCCTTGCGAGCACATCCGCTACTTCGGTGTGGCGAGGCACTGCTTCTACGGCACCGGTCGCCGGGTTGTACCATAGGGAGTGGGCACCACCTTCACGCTTCAGATAGCACCCATGAAGTCGCAGATGCCGCAGGAGCGCGCCGCGCTTCATCCAACGAGAACCGTTTCACGCACAGCGTCCTGAGGCACCCCGCGAAGTCCGTCTTCGCGGCGATCTTCAAGGATCAACTCGATGGCTTGGCGAAGGCTTTCCAGGCACTCTTCCTTGGATTTTCCTTGTCCGTTGGCACCTGGAA
>DATING010000573.1:0-6631 GCA_035474555.1 Longimicrobium sp.
GTCGCGCTGCGCGGCGGCCTCGCGGGCACGGCACCCCATCCGGCGCCGCTCGGCCGGGTCGGCCAGCAGCGCCTGCACCCGGTCCGCGAAGTCGGCGGGGTCGTTGGCGCGGGCGATGAACCCCGTCGCGCCGGGCTCCACGAGGTCCGGCGGCCCGCCCTTGTCGACGACGACGGCGGGAAGGCCGGACGCCTGCGCCTCCAGCACCACGTTGCCAAAGGTCTCGGTGGTGGACGGAAAGACGAACACGTCGCCCGAGGCGTACCAGCGGGCCAGGTCGTCGCCGCCCTGGTGGCCGGCGAAGAACGCGTCCGGCAGCGCGGCCTGCAGCTCGCCGCGCATTGGTCCATCCCCTACGAGCACCAGCCGGTGCGTGTTTCCGCGCTGTCGCAGGATGCGGTCCATCTGCACCAGGTCCGCCATGTCCTTTTCCTTCACCAGCCGGCTCACCATCAGCAGGATGGGCGTGGCGTCGTCCACGCCGGCCTGCGCGCGCAGCGCCGGGCTTCGGTGCGCCGGGCTGAAGCGGGCCAGGTCGATGCCGCGCGACCACGGCTCCGTGTTGGTGATGCCGTGCTCCGCCAGCTCGCGGATGATGGCGTCCGTGGGCACGTACACGCGCTCGCAGCGGTCGTAGAACCGCTTGAGCATCCGCCACCCGAACCCCTCGGCCCACGGCGCGCCGTAGTAGCGAAAGTACGAGACGAAGTGCGTGTGAAAGCTGCTGACGACGGGGATGCCCCGCCGGCGGGCCCACGCCTGCGCGCGCGACGCCATGGGCGTGGGGCTCACCAGGTGCACCAGGTCCGGCCCCCACGCCTCCACCTCGCGCAGCACTTTCCCGCCGAACGGGGAGCTGACGCGGTAGTCGGGATACAGGGGAAAGCGTACGAACGGCACCTCGCGCACCCGGCCGCTCCACGAGATCTCCGGCCCGGGAACGAACGGGGAGTAGACGCGAAAGTCCACCCCGTTGCGCTCCAGGAACCCGAAGAGCTGCGCCAGCGTGCGCGACACGCCGTCCACGTGGGGGAGCAGGCTTTCCGTGAAGTAGACGACCTTCATGCCCGGGCGGGGTGCTGAGCGCGCGCTGCTGGATGCACGGAGATCGCTGCGGGTGAGTGCGGGGGATTGCGTGGCGGGCAATCTAAGGTGCCGCGGGGGAGAGGCAAACGGCGGGGGGTGGATTCGGGACGGAAACGCTTGGAGTCCGTGCCGATCGGCAAAGGCCGTGCAGCGGGAGGGGGGAGAACTACGGTGCGCGAAACCTCAGCCGTGCGCCCGAAACTGTCATTCCGAGGGAGGCGCCCTCGCCGGAGCCCGCCCGCTGCACATCCCATGGGCGCCGACCGAGGAATCTACTCCGCCGCCGCACGCGCCCCGCTCCCGTCTCGGAACCTCGCGTGCCGCGATCCTCCCGGGCCTGTGCACCCTGCCCGCCCCGAGCCCCGGCGAATGAATTCGCGGCAATGAAAACGCGATGTCGGCCTTCGCCGACAGGTCCGGCACGGGCGAGTGCCGTGCGTTTGGCGAAGCCCGAGAAGGCAGGGCGAGCGTCGTCGCCCGGAGCAGGGCCGTGGGCGCGGGAAAGTCCGGAGCATCCGCGCGATCTCGATCCACCCCAACCCTCCCCCAGGGGTTTTTGGGGGAGGGTGGGCGAGTAATGCGAGCCCGGGTGGGGGCGCCCTCGATCGCCGCCACGCTGCACGATCCATCCGTGTCGAATCGGCCATCCCGGAACTTCCGCGGGGCTGCACCGGTAGCACTTGCCCGGACATCTGGATATCTTCTACCCAGGCGCCCGGTATCCCCCGCCGGGCCAGGCACTCCCCCGTACGAACATCCTCCCATGCGCAAACACCTGCTCATCACCGCATTCGCCGGGGCCGCGCTGGCCCTGTCGGCGTGCTCGGGCGACGGCACGGGGCCCGGCCCCACCGGCGACGGCGAGCTCACGGCGGCCGAGGCCGCGCAGCTCAACCAGGCCATCCTGGGCATGAGCGCCGGCGTCCGCAACCGGCCCGGCACCAGCCGCAGCACGGAGCCCACGGCCCAGAGCACCGGCTCGCTCAACTTCACCTTCGACGAGACGGCGCCCTGCCAGCCCGGCGGGAGCGTGGGCGTGGCCGGCGGCATGAGCGTCGGCTGGGACGACGCGGCGCAGACGGGCACCATCTCCACGGACTTCGCGGTGGAGCACGACGACTGCGCGCACCGGCTGGACAACGGCCAGGTCATCACCCTCACGGGCGACCCGGACATCGACGTGTCCATGGACGTCACCACGGGCCCCAGCGGGCTCACGTCGTTCGTCATCCGCGAAACGGGCGCGTTCACGTGGTCGAAGGACGCGGGCAACAACGGCCGCTGCTCGCTGGACGTGACCGCGCAGCTGAACCCCGCGTCGGGCGCCGTGACGCTCTCCGGCTCCTTCTGCGGCACGCCCGTCAGCGGGACGTTCCAGGAACGCTGACCGGGGCCATCCGCGGGATTCTGCTGTCGATCATCCGCCCCTGTCCGGCCACGCGCCGGGCGGGGGCGGATCGCATCTCGTCCCCCCGCACTGGCTTCACGACGGGCGCGGGGTTAGCCTCCCCGGCTGATGATCCATCCGCCCCGATCGCCGTCGTCGATGCCCGAGCCCCACCCGTCCCGTCGCGCGCGCCCGTCCGTGCTGATGCTCGCCGCGCTCTCGGGGCTCGCGGCGCTGTCCATCGACATGAGCCTCCCGGCCATGCCGCAGCTGCAGCGGTCGTTCGGCGCGGGGGTCGGCGCGGTGCAGCTGACGCTGAGCCTGTTCCTGGCGGGGTTCGCGGCGGGGCAGCTGGTGTGCGGCGTGGTGGCGGACCGCATCGGCCGGCGCCCGGTGCTGCTGGGGGGAATGGCGCTGTTCACCGTGGCGGGGCTCGCCTGCGCGGCCAGCCCGTCGCTCCCCGTGCTGCTGGGCGCGCGGCTGGTGCAGGGGATCGGGGCCAGCGTGGGCCCCATCCTGGCGCGCGCCATCGTCCGCGACTGCTTCGACCAGCGCCAGGCGTCGGGGGTGCTGTCGCAGATCACGCAGGTGATGATCGCCGCGCCCATCGTGGCGCCCACGCTGGGCGGATTTCTCCTCCTGGCGTTCGGCTGGCCAGCCATCTTCGTGGTGCTGGGGCTGGCGGGGCTGCTGCTGTGGCTGACCGCGTGGTTCCGCCTTTCGGAGACGCTCCCCGCCGCCGGCCGCGACGCCGAGCGCATCCCCCTGCTGCGCAGCTACGCGGCCGTCCTGACGCACGTCGAGAGCCTGCGCCACGGGCTCACCACCTGCTTCTCGTACGCGGGGATGTTCGCGTACATCAGCGGATCGCCGTTCGTGCTGATCGATGCGTTCGGGGTGCCGCGGGCGCTGTTCGGGGTGCTGTTCGCGCTGCCGGCCCTGGCGCTGATGGTGGGCGCCACGCTCAACCGCCGGCTGGTGACGCGCATGCCGCCGGGGCTGCTGCTGCGGCGCGGGGTGCTGCTGGTGTTCGGCGCGGGGATGGTGCTGCTGGCGACGGGGTGGATGGGGATCGGCGGGGTGGCCGGCCTGATGGTGCCGATGATGGCCTACATGCTGGGGATGGGCCTGGTGCAGACCAACGCCACCGCCGCGGCCCTGGCGCCGCACGGGCGGATGGCGGGCGTGACCTCGTCGCTCATCGGCTCCGCGCAGACGGCGGCGGGGGCGCTCTCCGGCCTGCTGGTGGGGCTGTTCTACGACCACACGCCGCGCTCGCTTGCCACGGCCGTTGCCATCGCCGGCGTGCTGACGCTGCTCGTGCACCGCCACGGCGCCCCCGACCCCCGCCTCGCCGAAGAGGAAGCCGTTTCGCCTCCCCTCGCGGCGGAGGGGTGAGGGGAGGAGATCAGGGCAGACGCCGGAGCGGAGCCGCACGGGCAGATTGTCGAGAGAGATCGCCGCGCCCCGTCCGGAGCGAATGAATTCGCCGCTGGAAAATCGCGAAGTCCGCCTTCGCGGACTGCACCGCCGCCTTCTCCATGGCGTTCGCTGCCTTCACCAAACCTCGTTCCCTACGCTCGCCCCGGTGTCGACCTCGTCGTGCCGGTTTTCGGGCGTCACCGCCGCGAGCAATTCCTCCACCGAACGTGGTGGATGAGGGGGCGGGGCTTCCGGTCGAGTCTCAGCGTTGCGCATAGGGTCCTCGTCAGGGGTGCACCAGGATCCGATCCATCCTTCCCAACGCTCGCCGGCAGCCGCATCGTGCAGTGGTGTCGGCGGAGGCCGACAGTGTGATGTTGTAGCCGCGAATTCATTCGCTCCCGTCTCGATGGCCGCCGCGCCTGCCGTCATCCATCCATCCATCCATCCATCCATCCATCCATCCATCCATCCATCCATCCATCCATCCATCCGTCCGTCCGTCCGTCCATCCGTATCCATCCGTATCCATCCACGGCCATCCATACCCGACCTTGCGACGCGTCCGGCCGTGCACCAACCTACGTGCATCCACCCTCTCGCCCACCCGGGATCCATCCATGAAGCGATTCATCCTGCTCTGCGCATTCCTGCTCGCCGCCTGCGGCTCGGACGAGACGGACACGGAAACGTCCGCCACCGAGCACGGCGCGACCGTGCCCTCCGACACGTCGCTGGAGGGCACGCCCATGATCGGCGTGGTGCCGGAGGTGCGCGCGCGCGCCCAGCAGGCCGAGGCGGACCTTGCCGAGCGCGCCCGCCAAGCCGAGGAGCAGGCGCGCCAGGCGGAGGACGGCACCGCGCAGCCATGACGCCCGTCGCCACGCCGCCCGCGCCCCCGTTCCTGACGGCGGAGTGGCGCTCGCTGCTGATGCTCAACTACGCCGTGGACCCCGCCCTGCTGCGTCCGCTCGTTCCCGCGGGGACGGAGCTGGACACGTGGGGCGGCGTCACGTACGCCAGCGTGGTCGGCTTCCTGTTCCGGCGGACCAAGGTGCTGGGCATCCCCATCCCCTTTCACCGCGACTTCGAGGAGCTGAACCTGCGCTTCTACGTGCGGCGAAAGGGGCCGGAGGGGTGGCGGCGCGGCGTGGTGTTCGTAAAGGAGATCGTGCCGCGCGTGGCCATCGCCGCCGTGGCGCGGTGGATCTACGGGGAGAAGTACGTCGCCCTGCCCATGCGCCACCGCGTGGACCTGTCGGTGCAGACGGGCGGATCGCTGGAGTACGGATGGCGGACGGGCGGCCGATGGGCATCCGTGCGGGCGGAGGTGCGGGGACCCGCGCGGCCGCTGGTGGAGGGATCGGAGGAGGAGTTCATCACCGAGCACTATTGGGGCTACGCCCGGCAGCGCGACGGCGGGTGCGTGGAGTACCAGGTGGAGCACCCGCGCTGGAAGGCGTGGCGCGCGGAATCCGCGGCGCTGGACTGCGACGTCGCCGCGCTCTACGGCCCCGCCTTCGCCGAGCCCCTCTCGGCGCCGCCGCGATCCGCGCTGGTGGCGGACGGCTCGGCGGTCGTCGTGCGGCAGGGGCGGCGGATTTAAGGGGCCGCCGGGGGCCCTCCCCCGGCCTCGCTCAGGCTCGTCCACCCCCTCCCGCAAACTGCGCGGGAGGGGGTGTAGACGTCTACGGGTTCATGTGCGTGATGGCGAGGTCTCAGCGGAGGCGGAGCGCCCCCCTCCCCGACCCTCCCCCACAAACTGCGTGGGGGAGGGAGGTGGCGCGGGAAAGTGCCTGCACCGTTACGCAGTTCTCCCCCTCTCCGCGAGGAACGAGCGGGGAGGGGGCCGGGGGGTGGGGCGCCCCGCCGGTGCACGGTGCCTGCCTTTCCCGCACGAACCGCCCTTCCACCTCCCCCAGGGTTTTTTGGGGGAGGTGCGAGCCTAAGCGAGCGGTGGGGGCGCCGCTGGATACCCGCTTCCGTGCACCGATCCGCAGTTCTCCCCCTCTCCACGAGGAACGAGGGGGGAGGGGGCCGGGGGATGGGGGACCCCTACTGCACCACCAGGTCCCGGTTCACCCAGATGTCGTAGTCGCTGGCACCGGCGCGCTGGCGGCCCCACGACAGCACTACGTGGCCAGGCGTGCCGTGCAGGATGGGGTGCGGCTGCACGTCGAACTGGCTCGCGTCCGTCGTCAGCTTGACCGGCGCGCCCCACGCGGAGCCGTCCGTCGTGCGGTAGTACAGGTTGTAGCCGGCATCGCCCGCGACGGCGCCGTACGTCACGAAGAACCGCCCGTCCTCCAGCACGATGGGCTGCGAATCGTGCGCGTTCTCGCCCTCGGAGACGGGGGCGCGGGGCACGCTCCACGCGTACGGATCGGCCGAGGTCTTGGCGTAGATGGCCATCTGCCCGCCCGGGCCCGTCGCCTGGAAGGTGACCATGTACCGCCCGTCGCTCGCGCGCTTGGCCACGCGCGGCAGCATCCCCGCCAAGCCGTCGCTCACCGTCGTGCGGCGCGCATCCCACGTCACGCCGCCGTCCAGGCTGCGCGCGATGTATCCCGCATACGCACTGCCGTTGGAGCGCTGGTACGTCATCGTCAGCGAGCCGTCCGCCTCCAGGATCACCGACGGGTTCATGTCGCCCGCCGTGCCCCATCCCAGGTTCACGGCCCCGTGCCTGGTCCACGTGGTGCCGTTGGTCGAGGTGGCGCGCTGGATGGTGTACGC
>DATING010000574.1:0-10136 GCA_035474555.1 Longimicrobium sp.
GCATGCCGCAGGTGCACGGGGCCACGCGCAACGCGCTGGCGTACATCGGGCAGGTGCTGGAGACGGAGTGCAACAGCGCCACGGACAACCCGCTCATCTTTCCCGACGAGGGCCCGGACGGGCTGGTGCTCTCCGGCGGCAACTTCCACGGCCAGCCGGTGGCGCAGGTGCTGGACCTGCTGGCCATCGCGCTCACGGACCTGTCGTCCATGTCGGAGCGGCGCATCGAGCGGCTGGTGAACCCCGACCTGTCCGAGGGACTGCCCGCGTTCCTGACGCCCGATCCCGGCGTGTGCTCCGGCTTCATGATCGCGCAGATCACGGCCGCGGCGCTGGTGAGCGAGAACAAGGTGCTGTCGCATCCGGCCAGCGTGGACAGCATTCCGACGGGCGCCAACAAGGAAGACCACGTGTCCATGGGCGGGCACGGGGCCATCAAGGCCCGCCGTGTGTTGCGCAACACGGAGCTGGTGCTGGGCATCGAGCTGCTGTGCGCGGCGCAGGCCCTGGAGTTCCGCAAGCCGCTGCGCCCGGGGCGGGGCGTGGAGCGCGCGTACGACGCCGTTCGCGCCCGCGTTCCCGCGCTGGACGGCGACCGCGCGCTGTCCCCGGACATCGAAGCGGCTGCCGCGCTGGTGCGCGAGGGCGTTTTCGCCGATCTTTAGGGTGCGGCACGCACGGCCCGGCACCTTTGCGGAGGACGTTACGATGGCCACTCGAACGGCGGCGGTCCGGGACTGGACGTACGAGGAGTTCGCCCGTCTCCCCGATGATGGCAATCGCTACGAAGTCATCGCCGGAGAACTCTACGTGACGCCAGCACCGGGTAGTCTGCATCAGCAAGTCGTCGTGCGTCTTGTCCTCGCGCTCGGGAATTTCGCCGAGGAGCATGGCGTCGGCACTGTATTCACATCACCCTATGACGTGATTTTTGGCGACGGCGATTACGTGGAGCCGGACGTGGTATTCGTGCGGCGCGACCGCGACGATATCGTCGCAGACCACGGGATGGTAGGGTCGCCGGACCTGATCATCGAGGTGCTGTCGGACTCGACGGCCCGGCGCGACCGCGGCATCAAGCGCGAGCGGTATGCGGCGTACGGCGTGCCGGAGTACTGGATTGTCGACACGGAGGCAAAGCAGATCGAAGTGCTCCGCCTCACGGGCGGCGACCTGCGGCGGGCGGAGATGGCGAACGACTTCCTTCGCTGGCGGCCGGCTCCCGGCGGCCCCGAGCTCGTGGTCGACGTGCCGCACCTGCTGCGACCGGTGAACGACCACTCGTCGAAATCCCGTGTTCCTCGCCGCTAGGATGCCCGGATGCATCCTCCGACGACGGGCCACGCGCGAATCGTAAGGAGCAGCATCGTGGCAACGCATCCCGCCCGCCGCGAATGGAACTGGTCGGAGTTCGCCCGTCTCCCCGATGATGGCAATCGCTACGAGGTCATCGACGGAGAACTGTTCGGGACGCCGCGGCCGGAAACGCCGCACCAGGAAGCCGGCGCCCGCTTGTTCGTGGAACTGCGTGGCTTCGCCAACGAGTACGATCTCGGGAAGGTGCTGTACGCTCCGTTGGCCGTGCTGCTGGGGGACGGAGACTACCTCAAGCCAGACATCGTTTTCGTGCGCAGCGACCACCTGCACTACAAGACGAAGCGGGGAATCGAGGGGCCGCCGGACCTTGTCATCGAGATCCTGTCGCCCACGACCGCACGGCAGGACCGAGGCGTCAAGCGGGAGCGGTACGCCCATTTCGGGATCCCGGAGTACTGGATCGTGGACACGGACCGCCGGCGGATCGAAACCCATCGCTTGGCTGACCCGACCCGCCTGCCGATGGTCGTCACCGATCGCCTGAGCTGGCAGCCGGTGGAGGGTGGGCCGGTCCTGGAACTGAACGTGGCCGAGCTGCTTGCTGATCTCGACTAACGATCACCCCCCTCGCGCACGGATTGAAGCTTGCCGACTGCTTGGACGGATTATAACTTAACGTTATAATCCATCCCAAGGAGTCGAATGCCCCGGGAAGCGTTTGGTGCTGTGTACGAGATTGCCGCCGACCAGTTCGGCTACCTTACCGCCGCACAGGCACGCGATGCGGGGGTGAGTCCCATGGCCTTGGTCATGATGGAGCGGCGGCAGACCGTGGAGCGCGTCAGCCACGGCGTTTACCGGCTGGTGCAATTCGCCCACGGCCCACTGGCCGAGTACATGGAAGCCACGCTCTGGCCGGTCGGAACCACGGGCGTGATCTCTCATGAGTCGGCCTTGGCTCTGTACGGCGTCTCCGACGTGAACCCCGGAAAGATCCACCTTACCGTTCCAGCGAACTATCGCGTCCGCAGGAGGGTTCCGAACCGCCTCAGGCTGCACCATGCGGCACTTGGAGAAGACGATCGCACGCTCTTCGAAGGGATTCCAGTAACAACCATGGCCCGCACGATCCGTGACTGCCGCCCGACTGTCGGTGAGGATGTTCTACGGCAGGCACTCGTCGATGCGGAGCGGAATGGCCTGCTCTCCCGTCGCGAAGCGGAAACGTTGCGGAAAGGGGACCCCTGAGCCATGAAGACGAGAAAGCGTCCCTTCTCCGCGCGTGTCCTGACGCAGTGGGTAGACACGTACGCAAGAGAGCGGGGACAACCGCCCGCGCGCGTACGCAATTGGATCTCCCACATGATCCTTGGTGGTGCTCTGGAGCGCGGCGGGTTCGACGGCGCTGGGCGAAAGTTCACGATCAAGGGCGGCGTAGCGCTGGAGATGCGTCTGCGTCACCTCGCTCGCGCCACCAGGGACCTCGATCTGATCCTGCTTGCGGATGATGGTGATCCTGCAGAGGAACTTGCGATCGCTCTTTCGAAACCTTACGAAGGGTTCTCTTTTCGCCTGCGCGGCGAGCCAGAGATCATGCCGAATGGGGCCTGTCGTGTGGAGGTAGTACTAGACTACGTCGGCAAATCTTGGGGGACCATACAGGTAGACGTAAGTCGGAAGGAAGGCAGCCGGACGGAGGTCGACATGGTGGAAGCGATCCCGCTGGCGCAGTTTGGCCTGGAGGGACCTGAGGCGCTTCCTTGTCTCTCGCTTCCGCACCACGTTGCGCAGAAGATCCATGGAATGACCCTGCCACCTCCTCCAGGCAGGCGCAACGAGCGGTTTCGCGACCTCGTCGACCTGCTGCTCTTGCGGGAGTGGATCACCGATTTTGAGGCGGTTCAGCGTGCGTGCCGTGAAGTCTTCGAGACCCGCGGTACACATACCTGGCCGCCCTTCTTCACTCCGCCCGAGCACTGGGTGGAGCGGTTCGCGGCTATGGCGGCGGATCTCGAATTGCCCGTGACGGACCTGCATGAGGCCGCAATTGAGATCCGCCGGTTCATCGTTCTGATCGACTCCGCTGCCGAATGGGTCGGGAATCTGCCCTCACTGGAGGGTCTGACGGCTACTACCTGGTATTTCGCGGTTGGTCCAGATTGCACGTTGCACCGCGTTCCCGTCCGGATCGGTGAAGGGTTCTTCACAGGCAACCGTCCCGGGTCATCAGAAATCCCGCTGCATTGGCAGCGTGATCCCGGGGGAATCGCGCTGATTGGCGTCGTTCTGCTTCTGAAGAATCGGAAGCCTGTCTATGTTCAAGGCGTCTCGACTGCGGGTTTTGCGCTGGATCCGGACATCGCCGGTCAATCAGTTGAATTCGGACCCACCATCTGGGACGCGCTGGCAATGGAACTCCTCCGCCTGTCACGTTCGCCGGTTCGTGCTCTCAATGCGATGAGCATCTATCTTTCCAAGGTGCGATGCAAGCTGCCATGTGTGGTCGCACAGGTGATGCTTTCGTCGACTGCTCAGGCGCATTGGTGGCGTACCAACTGGCAGTCGGACTGGTTTCTCTGGGATCTCGAGAACAGTGAACCGCTTCAGGGCAGCCGCCCTTAGCAAGCAATCACATTTCCCTCATCTAAGAACTGAATCGCGATGACTCTGCTCGCCGGGCCACGCACCGTGCGCGCGCCGCGCGGCACCGAGATCTCCTGCCGCGGATGGCAGCAGGAGGCCGCGCTGCGCATGCTGATGAACAACCTCGACCCGGACGTGGCGGAGCGTCCGGACGACCTGGTGGTCTACGGCGGCACCGGGCGCGCGGCACGGTCGTGGGAGGCGTTCGACGCCATGGTGCGCACCCTTCGCACGCTGGCCGACGACGAGACCATGCTGGTGCAGAGCGGCAAGCCCGTGGGCGTGTTCCGCACGCACGCGCATGCGCCCCGCGTGCTCATCGCCAACAGCAACCTTGTGCCGCGCTGGGCCAACTGGGAGACCTTTCGCGAGCTGGAGCGGCAGGGGCTCACCATGTACGGCCAGATGACGGCCGGCTCGTGGATCTACATCGGCACGCAGGGGATCCTGCAGGGCACCTACGAGACGTTTGGCGCGGTGGCCCGGCAGACGTTCGGCGGGTCGCTGCGGGGGACGTGGACGCTCACGGGCGGCATGGGCGGCATGGGCGGCGCGCAGCCCCTGGCCGTAACCATGAATGAGGGCGCGGTGCTGTGCGTGGAGGTGGACCCGTGGCGCATCGAGCGGCGCATCCAAACGCGCTACTGCGACCGGATGACGCACGACCTGGACGAGGCGCTTGGCTGGATCACGGCGGCGCGCAACGCGGGCGAGGCGCTGTCCGTGGGCCTGGTGGGCAACTGCGCGGAGGTGCTGCCGGAGCTGGTGCGCCGCGGGGTCACGCCGGACGTGCTCACGGACCAGACCAGCGCCCACGACGCCCTGGCCGGCTACGTGCCCGCCGGGCTGTCGCTGGAGGAGGCGGACGCGCTGCGGCAGTCCGATCCCGCGGAGTACCAGCGGCGGTCCATGGAGAGCATGCGCATCCACTGCGAGGCGATGGTGGAGATGCAGCGGCGCGGCGCAGTGACCTTCGATTACGGCAACAACCTGCGCGGGCAGGCCAAGGACGCGGGGTACGCCGACGCGTTCGCCTTTCCCGGCTTCGTGCCGGCGTACGTGCGGCCGCTGTTCTGCGAGGGCAAGGGGCCGTTCCGGTGGGTGGCGCTTTCCGGCGACCCGGCGGACATCCACCGCACGGACGAGCTGGTGCTGGAGCTGTTCCCCGAGGACGAGCACCTGCGGCGGTGGATCACACACGCGCGGGAGAAGGTGGCTTTCCAGGGACTGCCCTCGCGCATCTGCTGGCTGGGACAGGGCGAGCGGGCGCGCTTCGGCGTGGCGCTGAATGACCTGGTCGCGTCGGGGGAGCTGAGCGCGCCCATCGTCATCGGCCGGGACCACCTGGACACGGGGTCTGTGGCGTCGCCGTTCCGCGAGACGGAGGCGATGAAGGACGGCAGCGACGCCATCGCGGACTGGGCCATCCTGAACGCGCTGGTCAACGTGGCCGGCGGCGCGTCGTGGGTCTCGTTCCACCACGGCGGCGGGGTGGGGATCGGCAACTCGCTGCACGCGGGGCAGGTGATCGTGGCGGACGGCACGCCGGAGATGCGCGAGCGGCTGGAGCGCGTGCTGACCAACGACCCCGGGATGGGCGTCATCCGCCACGCGGACGCGGGCTACGAGACGGCCATCGAGACGGCCCACCGCGAAGGCGTCCGCATCCCCATGCTGGAGGGATAAGCCGGGCCTCTCCTCCAGGGCGGGGAATCATCACCTGCGGAGAGAACGGCAGTTTCACGCGGAGGACGCGGAGAAAAGAAGAGGACGCGGAGGGTGCACGAGCCTCCTCCGCGTCCTCTTCTTTTCTCATCCGCGTGATTTTGGTTTGGGCTCGGCCATTACCTCGCACGTAATCGACCGCCCGCCGGGTTCCCGGTATCGTTTGCCTCGGCTGATGGATGGCGGACGAACGCGATCACGGGAGGCGGGATGAGCACGACCAGCAGTGTGGATGCGACCGAGGCGACGCGGGAGATGGGCGCGGAGTTCTTTCGGCGGATGGGCGCGCGGGAGCCGGAGCCGATCGCCGCGCTCTTCGCGGACGAGGTGGACTGGTTCATCCCCGGCAACCAGGAGGTGGCGCCGTGGGTGGGCCGGCGACACACCCGGGCGGATGTCGCGGAGTTCTACCGGATGCTGTTCGATGCCGTGACGCCGCTCTCGGTCGAGCTGCAGCACCTGCTGGTGGACGGCGAGGTGGCCATCGCGACGGGGGAATTTTCGTCGCGGATGAACCGGACGGGCCGCGTGCTGGACTCCCTCTTTTCCATCGACTTCACCGTGCGGGACGGACAAATCGTTCGCTACCGGCTGATGGAGGACAGCCACGCGGTCGTGCTTTCACTGGCGCCGTAGCACGTTCCGCGGCTCACCAGGGTCGAGGCGAGTCGTCGCGGGCGGGATCGATCCTCCGGGAGCAGCGGTCGAGCACGGGCGAGCAGATCCTTCGGTCGGCGCCACGGGTCTCGGCACGGGATGGAGCCGGCGCCTCCCTCAGGAAAACGAATGCGTGGAGCGATTCCAGTCCACCCGTCCCAAATCGGCGGGGTGCGACGTTGATGGCGCACGCCGGACGTTCCGCGCGGCCGGCTCCCCGCCCGCTCCTCCCCGATTCACATCCCCGGACACATGCCTATCCGCCACATCTCCGCACTCGTCCTGCTGTGCGCGACCGCTGCGTGCGCTCCCATCGTCACGCATGGACCGCGGCCGGAGCCGGGGCTGCAGGTGGTGGCCACCGGGGGGATCGCACTGCCCCTCTGCGACGTCACCTGCGAGATGTCGCTGATGAACCAGATCGGGTTCGGCGCGCGCTACGGGCGGCCGGCGGAGGAGGGCAAGCCGGGCTACAGCGTGGGCGGCACCGTGTCCATGGGGGTGATCTCGTCGGAGGTGGACCTGTACGTCCAGGCGCCGGCCGCGACCATCCCGGAATGGGACGCGGGCGCCGGCATCCTGCTCTCCCCCGCGCACGTGATGCCGTACATCCAGCTGGGGCAGATGCGCGCCAGCGGCTCCGGCATCTACACGACGCACGGGTTCGTCTGGATGGCGGAGCGGGGCGACGTCATCTGGATGGACGCCGAAGGGGGGACCGAGGTGACGCCGCGATTCCTGTCGTCCACGGTGGCGTACCGCTTTGCGCACCGCGGCGGCGCCGTGCACCTGTACGTCTCCGGCGCGCTGGGCACCATGCGCATGCGCGAGGTCTCGCCCCGCCGCTTCGAGCCGCCGCCGCCCGCCACGGCACCCGTTCGCTTCATCATGGGCGGCATCACGCTGGAGCGGCGCATCCGCGGGTTCTGAGGGCGAAGCACCGTCCTGATCCGTTGTGTGCCCAATCACGGCATTGCTCGTCGGAACGAGAGAAGCCGCGTCACGGGCGGGCTCTGTCCGCGCGGCCGGCGTCGGGCACGGGGGAGCAGATCCTTCGGTCGGCGCCGGAGATCTCGGCAGGGGCGGGATCGGGCGGCGCCTCCCTCAGGAAAACAACTCGCTGGATTCGTTCAGGCAGCGGGCCGACGGGTCGCATACCGGCGCCGGATGGCGTATCATCAATCCCACCGTCACACATCCGCCCCATCCACCCCGCCCGCGCGCAGCCCCGTGGAACTGAAGATCGACCGGCTTTCCAAGACGTACGCCAACGGCGTGCACGCCCTGAACAACGTGTCGCTCACCATCGCGCCGGGAATGTTCGGGCTGCTGGGGCCCAACGGGGCGGGAAAGAGCACGCTCATGCGCATCCTGGCCACGCTGCAGGAAGCCGACGCGGGCTCCGCGCACCTGGGCGACATCGACGTGCTGCGCGACAAGGAGGCCGTGCGGCGCACGCTGGGCTACCTGCCGCAGGAGTTCGGCCTGTATCCCCGCGCCACGGCGGAGGAGCTGCTGGACCACTTCGCCGTGCTCAAGGGCGTGGTGGACGGGAGCGAGCGGCGGGACACGGTGCGCTCGCTCCTGGAGCAGACCAACCTGTACGAGGCACGCAGCCGGAGGCTGGGCACGTTCAGCGGGGGGATGCGGCAGCGCTTCGGGATCGCGGTGGCGCTCATCGGCAACCCGCGGCTCATCATCGTGGACGAGCCCACGGCGGGGCTGGATCCCGCGGAGCGCGTCCGCTTCCTCAATCTGCTGAGCGAGCTGGGCGAGAACGCGGTCGTCATCCTGTCCACGCACATCGTGGAGGACGTGAGCGACCTGTGCTCGCGGATGGCCATCATCCGCTCCGGGCAGATCCTGCTGGAGGGCGTGCCGCAAGATGCCGTGCGCGACCTGCGCGGGATGGTGTGGCGCCGCGAGGTGCCCCGCCAGGAGCTGGATGCGTTCGCCGAAGCGCATCCCGTCATCAGCACCACGCTGGTCGCGGGGCGCACGGTGGTGAACGTGCACGGCGACACGCTTCCGGACGCCTCGTTCGAGCCTGTGGAACCGGACCTGAAGGACGTGTACTTCACCGTCATGCGCGGGATCGGCATCAGCCCGCGCGCGGTGCCGGTGGAATCCGCAGAATCGCCGCAGCCGGTGGAGTTCGTCGATCGAGCGCACTCCGCCGAATCGACTGAGTCCGCCGCGCCGGCCGAGCCCATGCGCGTCGAGCGGATGGATTCCGCCGATTCGGCCCACCGCGTCGAGCCGGCCGGGCCCGTCGCATCCGCCGATCCGATCCCGCCCGCACCGCCCGTCGCGGAGGATGAGCACGGGGCGCGGGTCCCCTTCCGCGCGCCGGAGGGGCCGTGACCACGCTGCTTTCGGTCGCCCGGTTCGAGCTGCGCGAGGAGCTGCGGCGCATCAGCACCTGGGTGTATTTCGGGATCTTCTTCGTCCTTTCCTTCGCCTTCATGATGGCGATGGCGGGGGCGTGGCCGGACTTCGACCTGGGCTCGCGGGTGCTGCTGGCCAACTCGCCCGTCTCTCTGGCGAACCTCACGCGCGCCCTGGCCATGCTGTCCATCCCCATTTCGTCGGCACTGGCGGGGCGGGCGGTGCACCGCGATTTCGAGACACGCATCCACCCGCTGTTCTTTACCACGCCCATCTCCAAGGGCGCCTACCTGGGCGGGCGCTACCTGGCCGCCGTCGCCGCCAACCTGCTCGTGCTGCTGGGCATCCCGCTCGGCCTGATGGCGGCGACGGTCATGCCCATGGTGGACGGGGACCGCATCGGCGCCTTCCGTTTGGGCGGGTACGTGATGCCGTTCGTGCTCGTCGTCATCCCCAACGTGCTGATGACGGCGGCGCTCTTCCTCGTCCTCGCCGCCCTGACGCGGCGCGTGCTGGCCAACCAGGTGGGCGGGCTGGTGCTGCTGCTGGGGTGGTCGCTGTCCCGCCTGTTCGCCGATGCCATCGACGCCGACTGGGTGACGTGGCTGTCGGACCCGTTCGGGGGCGCGCCGCTGTCGCACGCCACGCGCTACTGGACGGTGGCGGAGCAGAACTCGCTGCCCATGCCCGTGGACATGCCCCTGCTGGTGAACCGGGGCCTGTGGCTGGCGTTCGGCCTCGCCGTGCTGGCGTACGGCATCCACCGCTTTCGCTTTGCGCAGTTCGCGCGGGAGAACGAGGGGACGCGGATCCAGACGGCGGCCGGAGCCCAGGCGCCGTCGCTGGCCACGCGCCTGCGGATGCCGGAGCCGCGCCGTTCGTGGGGGGCGCGCGCGCGGCTGGCGCAGCTGTCGGCCATGACGCGCGACGGCACGCGGCGCATTTTGCGGGGGGCGTGGTTCTGGATCCTGGTGGGGCTGTGCATCGTCTTCGTGCTCATGAGCGCGACGGAGATCGGCAGCTTTTACGGCACGCGCACCTTTCCCGTGACCTACCAGGTGCTGGAGGTGCTTTCGGGGGTGTGGACGCTGTTCGGCATCATCATCATCACCATCTACGCCGGCGAGCTGGTGTGGGAGGAGCGCGAGAACGGGAGCGCGCAGATCCACGACTCGCTCCCCATGCCCAGCTGGATCCCGTTCGCGTCCAAGACGCTGGCCCTGACGGCCATGATGGCCGTGCTGCTGGCGGTGGGGATGATCACGGGGATGCTCATCCAGGCCGCGCGCGGCTACTTCGAGTTCGAGCCATGGCTGTACGTGCGCGAGCTGTTCGGCGTGACCCTGCCCGGGCTCGTGCTGGTGATCGTCCTGGCCATGACGGTGCAGTCGCTGGTGAACCACAAG
>DATING010000575.1:0-7145 GCA_035474555.1 Longimicrobium sp.
ACGGTCCGCAGCGCCTCGTGCCGGCGCACCACCTCGCCCAGCGCCCGCTCCAGCACCGCCGCGTCCAGCGCCCCCGGCAGCCGCAGCACCGTGGTCATGTTGTACGTGGCGGTTCCCGGCTGCAGGCGGTCCAGGAAGTACAGCCGCTCCTGCGCGAACGACAGCGGGACATGGTCCCCGTGCACACGGCGAACGAGGGAGGACGAACGCTGCTTGCCCTTGAGGCGGGCCTCCAGCATGGCACGCTTGGCCGCGGACAGCTCCGGGAGCTTTACGCCTGACGAATGGGAAGACACGCGATTTCACCTGCGGTGGATCGGGAACACGCGGCGCCCGGAGCCCGGGCGTCCAGCATCGATTCGTTCAGCAAGACTGCCCGTGCGCCTGCTCGCCGGCCGCGCGTGGGGCAGGGCGGTGTGCACGGCGCCGGCCATCGGCCCCGCCGGGACCGCTCGTGCAGCCGGCAGGAAATCCGGCGGGAAATCCGGCGGGAAATCCGCCGCGGAGCCGTGCACGGCTCCGCGCCGGGTTGCGGCTCCATCCGCGGCCCGCGGCGGGCATCCGCCCTACTCGTCCTCGTCGGGCATGGCGAGGATGTCTTCATACACCAGTCGCTCCACCTCTGCCGAAATGCCCTCCAGCGTGGGCGCGGCGAACAGGGCGCGGATGGAAAGCTCCACGTCGAACGCCGAGCGCACCCGGCCAATGAGCCGCATGACCATCAGCGAGTGGCCGCCCAGCGCGAAGAAGTCGTCGTGCACCCCCACGCGCTCCTTCCCCAGCACCGCCTCCCAGATCTCCGCCATCACCCTCTCCGCGTCCGTCCGCGGGGCCACGTACGCCGTCTCCGTGTACTCCGGCGCCGGCAGCGCGCGGCGCGCCACCTTGCCGCTGGGCGTGAGCGGAAGCGCATCCAGCACCACGACGGCGGACGGCACCATGTACTCCGGCAGCCGCCCCTTCAGGTACGCGCGCAGTTCCGCGGGCGTCGGCGCGGCACCTTCCGCCGCCACCACGTAGCCCACCAGCCGCCGGTCCCCGGGCGCATCCTCCCGCGCGATCACGACCGCCTCGCGCACCGCATCGTGCGCCGCCAGCACAGCCTCCACTTCGCCGGGTTCGATGCGGAAGCCGCGCACCTTTACCTGCGCGTCCGTGCGCCCCACGTACTCCAGCACGCCGTCCGCCAGCCAGCGCGCGCGGTCGCCCGTGCGGTACAGGCGCGCGCCGGCCCGGTCCGCGAACGGGTCCGGGACGAAGCGCTCCGCCGTGAGCCCCGGCCGGCCCAGGTAGCCGCGCGTCACCTGCGCGCCGCCGATGTACAGCTCGCCCGGGATGCCGACGGGGACGGCGCCAAGGGCGGCATCCAGCACGTACGCCCGCGTGTTCGCCACCGGCCGGCCGATGGGCACCTGCGCCCCTGCCCCGCCCGCCGAAAAGACGTGCGAGGTGGTGTCGATGCACGTCTCCGTGGGCCCGTACAGGTTCACCACCGCGCAGCCGAACGCGTCCGCCGCGCGCGCCGCCAGCTCCGCGGACAGCGCCTCGCCCCCGCAGAACAGCGTGCGCAGCGAGCGGACGGGTGTCGCGCCGCCCGTCTCCAGCACGGCGCGCAGGTAGGCGGGGACGAGCTGCAGGATGGTGATCCTTTCATCCGCCACCGTCCGCAGCAGCTCGGCGGGATCGCGATGCGCCTCCGGCCCGGCCATCACCAGCGTGGCACCGGCCAGGAGCGGGGCGTAGAACTCCCACACGGAGGCGTCGAAGCTCAGCGGGGTCTTTTGCAGCACCCGGTCGTCCGCGGCGAGCGGATAGGCGCCCTGCATCCACGCCATGTGGTTGGCGAGCGCGCCGTGCGGCACCCCGACCGCCTTGGGCCGCCCGGTCGAACCGGAGGTGTAGATGACGTATGCCAGGTTGGCTGGATGGATGCCGCGCGCCGGGTTCTCCGCCGGCTCGGCGGACACGACTTCCTCCAGCGCGATGACCGTCAGCCCCTCCAGCGGCACCTCCGCCCCGTGCACGAGCACGATGCGGATCCCGGAATCCGCCGCCATGAAGGCCAGGCGGTCCGCGGGATACGCGGGATCCAGGGGGACGTACGCGCCGCCGGCCTTGAGGATGGCGAGCATCCCCGCCACCAGCTCCGCCGAGCGCCCGGCGCAGAGGCCCACCTGCACGTCCGGCCCGACACCCAGGCGAACGAGGCGGTGCGCCAGCCGGTTCGCGCGCTCATTCAGCGCCCAGTACGTCAGCGACGTGCCGCCGGGGGTGACGAGCGCCACCGCGTCCGGCGTGCGCTCCGCCTGCGCCTCGAACAGCGCGTGGACGCACGCATCCGATGGGAACGGCGCGTCCGTCCGGTTCCACTCCGTGACGACCGTGGCGCGCTCCGCCGCATCGAGCAGCTCCAGCGCCGACAGCCGCACGCCGGGGTCGGCGGCCAGCTGGCCCAGCACCCGCGACAGGTGCCGCGCCATCCGCTCCATGGTGCTCCGCTCGAACAGGTCGGTGCTGTACTCCAGCGTGCCCCACAGGCCGTTCGCGGACGCACTCAACTGCAGCGTGAGGTCGAACTTGGCCGTGGCGTGCGCCGATTCCCCCCAGTCCGCATCGCCATCGCCATCGCCATCGGCTTCGGTGGGGGAGGCGGCCGCGGCATCGGCGTTCTCCATCAACAGCATCACCTGGAACAACGGCGAGTGGCTCAGGCTGCGCTCCGGCTGCAGCTCCGCCACCAGCTTTTCGAACGGCAGGTCCTGGTTCTCGTAGGCGGCGAGCGTCGTTTCCCGCACGCGCCGCAGCACTTCGCGAAAGTCCGGGTCGCCGGACAGGTCCGTCCGCAGCACCAGCGTGTTGACGAAAAAGCCGACCAGTCCCTCCAGCTCGCGGTGCGTCCGCCCGGCGATGGGGGTGCCCACCACCACGTCCGTGCTCCCCGCGTACTTCGCGAGCAGCACCTGGAACGCGGCCAGCACGACCATGAACAGCGTGGCGCCTTCGCTCCGGGCCACCGCGTGCAGCCCCTCCAGCAGCCCCGCCGGAAAGGAAACCGGCACCAGGCTCCCCCGGTACGACGTCGCGGGCGGGCGGGGATGGTCCGCGGGCAGCTCCAGCAGCTCCGGCGCGCCGGCGAGCTGGCGCTTCCAGTACGCCAGCTGCCGCTCCAGGATGCCGCCCTGCGCCTGCTCCCGCTGCCACATCGTGTAGTCCGTGTACCGCACCGCCAGCTCCGGCAGCGGAGACGGATGCCCCGCGTGGAACGCCGCGTACAGCGCCGGCACTTCGCGGCGCAGCACGTCCATGCTCCACCCGTCGCTGACGATGTGGTGCATGCACATCACCAGCACGTGGTCGCGCGCGTCCAGGCGCAGCAGCCGGCCCCGGAACAGCGGCCCCGCGGCCAGGTCGAACGGGCGCGCCGCCTCGGCCTCGGCGCGGCGGGCGACCTCCGCGCGGCGCTCCGCCTCCCCCAGCGCCGACAGGTCGTCCACCGGCAGGGTGAAGCCCGCGAACGGCTGCACCACCTGGAGGGGCGCGCCGTCCGCCTCGCGGAAGACGGTCCGCAGCGCCTCGTGCCGGCGCAGCACCTCGCCCAGCGCCCGCTCCAGCACCGCCACGTCCAGCGCCCCTGGCAGCCGCAGCACCGTGGTCATGTTGTACGTGGCGGTTCCCGGCTGCAGGCGGTCCAGGAAGTACAGCCGCTCCTGCGCGAACGACAGCGGGACCTGGTCCCCGTGTACACGGCGAACGAGGGAGGACGAACGCTGCTTGGCCTTGATACGGGCCTCCAGCATGGCACGCTTGGCCGCGGACGACTCCGGGAGCTTTACGGAAGACACGCGATTCACCTGCGTTGGATCGGGAACGCGCGGCGCCCGGAGCCCGGGAGCCGCGCCAGCATTGGGTCGTGGATCGATTTGCCTGGGCGCGGGCGCGTTCAGCCGCCGTGGCTCAGGACGGGCTCGTGCACGGGGGCGAGCGTCCGCTCGGCCGCGTCGGTCCCGGCGAGCAGGCCCGGCGCGGAGTCGTGCACGATCTGGCCGGACTCCAGCTTGATGAGCCGGTCGGCCAGCGGGTAGTAGCGATCGTCGTGGCTGATGGCGAACACCGTCTTGCCGCGCGCCCGCAGCGCCGGCAGCAGCTCGTGGTAGAACACGTCCTTGAAGTACGGGTCCTGGTCCGCCGCCCACTCGTCGAACAGGTAGATGGGGCGGTCCTCCAGGTACGCCGTCAGCAGCGCCAGCCGCTTGCGCTGTCCCTGCGACAGGTCCGTCGTGGAGAGCTTGCCATCCTTCACCTTGACCTTGTGGTCCAGCTGCAGCTGCTCCAGGTAGTGCGCCGCGTCCGCGTCCAGCGTTTCCCCCCGCAGCCCCAGCATGGAATCGAACAGGAAGAAGTCGGAGAAGATCACGCTGAACAGCGAGTGGTAGCGGTCGATCTCGCTGTCTCCCACGGGCTTGCCGTCCAGCCGCACTTCGCCGGATTCGGGCGTGTACAGCCCCGTGAGCAGCTTGGCGAAGCTCGTCTTGCCGCTGCCGTTGCCCCCGGTGATGAAGACGATCTCCCCCGGCCGGAACGACAGGTCGATGGGGCCCAGCGTGAAGCTGGATCCGTCCCGCTCCGAGTAGTAGGAGTGCGTCACGCCATCCATCTCGATCGAGCTCCACCCAGCCGTTTCCGCGGCCGCGCCCCGGTGCTCCGGGCGGCCCAGCGCCGCCAGCTCCACGCCCACCTTCTCCACCCGGTCCATGGCCACCATGGCGCGGCTCAGCTGCGCCATGGAGTTCAGGATCACCTGGATGGGCCCCACCATGTACAGGATGGCGAAGGTGAAGCCCGTCAGCACCGGCCGCTCCACGGTGGTGAACCGCGGCAGCGCGAAGGCGACGACGGCGATGAGCAGGAAGATCAGCACCTGTCCCCAGCTCACGGCGGAGGAGAACGCGCGCTGCGCGCCGACGGCGTGCTTCTGTACCTCCAGCGCGGTGGTCTGCAGCTGCTCTTCCAGGAAGGCCTGCCGGCGGGCCTGGTGCAGCTTGAGCTCCTTGATCCCCGCGGTCAGGTTCAGGAAGTGGCGGTACAGCGTGTCACCCTTCTCCCGCAGGTCCTGGATGTGGCCGTGCGCCCGCATCAGCGGCACCTGGTAGGCAAAGACGCCGATCACCAGGAACACCAGCACGCCGATGAGCATCTTCCAGGACAGGAAGCCCATGAACGTCAGGCATCCCAGCACCACCGTCAGGTTCAGCGACAGCAGGGGGATCAGGCTCATGGCCGCCACGACGGAGGGCAGGTCGGTCACCAGCGTGTTGCTCAGCTTGGACGTGCCCAGCTCCTCCAGCTTGCGCAGCGGCACGGCCAGCATGCGCACGCACAGCGTCATCCGCAGGTGCAGCGTGGCCTTTTCCGTGAGATAGATGAGCAGGTAGTCGCCCAGGTACCGCAGCACGGGAAAGGCCACGCAGATGCCCAGGAACATCACCAGCAGCGCGGTGGACGGCTCCGGGGCGTTGATCACCTGGTTGACCAGGGCGATGAGCGCCGTGTTGGCCAGGCCGCTCGCCACGGCCAGCACGATCACGCCCGCGCCCAGCAGGTGCGCGTGGCGGATGTGCCGCGTGTAGCGCACCAGGAACGAGAACAGCTTGGCAAGGCTCCCGAATAACGGCATGGTCGGTCCGGTTCAGGCGTGTGCGGACAGGCGCGGGACGCGGCCCGTGCCCGTGTTCGTCGTCGATCCCGTCGTCATCGATTGCGCAGTCGTCAATCCCGTCATCGATCCCGTCATCGACCCCGTGGTCATCGATCGCATAATCATCGATCCAGTCGTCATCGATCCAGTCGTCATCGATCCCAACGTCATCGACCCCAACGTCATCGATCGCATCATCATCGATCCCGTGGTCATCGGTCGAGTGGCGTCGAAGCCTGCGCGGGGACGCGCTCCTCCGGGACGGCGGCCAGGGGACGGTCCGGGTCCGCGGCGACGTCGCGCAGCAGGGCCAGGTATCCGTGGATCATCCCCTCCACCGTGGCGGCGTCGAAGAGCTCCGTGCGGTACGAGAGCGTGCCGCCGATGCGGGTGCCGTCGTCCATCATCGTCAGGCGCAGCTCGGAGCGGAGCGTCCGCTTCTCCAGCGGCGAGCGCAGCAGGGGGCTCACCTCCACCTCCGGCAGCCGCAGCGTCTCCCCCGCCCCGCGGGCGTGCTCCAGCTCGAAGACCACCTGGAACAGGGGCATCTCCTCCGCGGTGCCCTCCGGCCGCAGCGCCGTCACCAGCCGCGCGAAGGGAAAGTCCTGGTGCCCGTACGCGGCCAGCGCGGTCTCGCGCACCCGCCGCAGCAGCGCGCGGAAGTCCGGCGCGCCCCCCAGGTCCGTGCGAATGACCAGCGTGTTGGTGAAGAAGCCGATCAACCCCTCCGTCTCGCGCTGCATGCGCCCGGCGATGGGCGTGCCCACGCTGACGTCATCCTGGCCGGAGGCGCGGCCCAGCAGGGCCTGGAACGCGGCCAGGAGCGCCATGTAGAGCGTGGCTCCTTCCCGCCGGGCCAGGGCACGGACGGCGTCCGACAGCTCCGCACCCAGCCCGAACGACCGCGCGGACGACCAGCCGCGGGCGCCCGGCACCCGCGGCCGGTCCGTGGGCAGCGCCAGCCGCGGCGCGCCCGCCAGCTGCGCCGTCCAGTACGCCAGCTGCTCGTCCAGCACGGGGCCGGTGAACCACGCGCGCTGCCAAGCCGCGTAGTCCGCGTACTGCACCTCCGGCTCGGGGAGCTCCGGCGCCCGCCCGGCCGCGTACGCCGCGTACAGGGCAGAAAGCTCGCGCACCAGCACCCCCGTGGACCAGCCGTCGGTCACGACGTGGTGCAGGGTAAAGAGGAACGCGTGCTCGTCCTCGCCCGTGCGGACGAGCAGGGTGCGCAGCAGCGGCCCGCGCTGGAGGTCGAACGGGTGGCCGGCCTGCTCCGCCGCCAGCGCCTGCACGGCCTCGTCGTGCGCCGCCGCGTACGTGCCGCGCAGGTCTGCCGTGGCCAGGCGCAGGGGCACGGGGGGATGGATGACCTGCACCACCCGGCCGTCCTCCACGGCGAAGGTGGTGCGCAGCGTCTCGTGGCGGCGGACCAGCTCCGTGAGGGCCCGCT
>DATING010000576.1:0-1766 GCA_035474555.1 Longimicrobium sp.
CTACGGCGGCGACTTCGACGCGAAGGGGCTGGAGATCGCCGCGCAGGTACTTACGCGCTACCCCGGCGCCGCCAGCCCCTGGCGCATGACCGTGGACGACTACCGCGACGCGCTCCGCACCGAGGGCCGCGCGCTGGAGCCCGGCCCCGTGGACCGCGCCGCGCGCACCTTCCCCGCCCTCGCCGCCGAGATCGCCGCCCGCGGACAGGCCGCGCACCAGGAAGGCCTGCTCGCCGCCCTCAAGCGCGACGTGAGCGATTTCGTGCTGGAGGGCGTGACGCCGCCGCGGGGGGGGGATGCGGCCGACCGTTCAGGGCTCACCGTGTAAACCGCGATCCACTTTCGAAGGCCGCGTTCAGCGGGGGCTTCGATCTTGCCGCCATCCCTCCGGGAGCGCACCGGCCTCCACGCGGCAGGTGCGTCGTCCCCCGGCTGAGGAGTTCGATGATTTCCGCACGTTCCCTGTGTCTGGCCAGCCTGCTTTGCCTCGTCGGCGCGTGCGGCGGTGACCGCACGACGGAAGACGCCGCGTCCGGTTTGCAGCCCGGCGAATCGTCCCGGCCGGATTCCGCCACCGCAGCGGCGCCGACGGGATCCGCCGCACCAGGCGTCCCGGCGTTCGTCACGGATTCCGCGACCGCTGGCGATTCAACGCCCGCGAGCGACTCGTCGGCCGCCGTCCGCAGCGTCTACACCTCGCTGGCGGAGGCGGATTGCCGGCTGGTGGAGCAGGACGAGGAGACGGGTGACACCACGTCACGCTGTCCCGGTACGGCCGGGTACGCGCTCCTGGTGCACGATTGGGATGCGCGGATGAGCGTCGACATCGTCGCGCCGGGCGGCCGCAAGTATCCGCTACGGTATTCGGGCGTGATCACCAGCAACTTCTCCAGCCTGGGGCCCCGCGCCGAGTGGCGGATGCGAGGCGGCAAGCCCATCGCGCTCATCGTGCGCCTGAACGCGTTCGAGGACCCGGAGGTGCCGAGTCGGGCCACATCCTACCTCGCCGTCGCCAGGATCACGGATCGCGAGACCTGCGTGACCGACCGCATCCCGCCCACCACGCCGAACGCCAACGAGGCGGCGCAACGGGCCGCGGACCAGTCCGCATCGCGCCCCTGCATGCGGGACATTGGGGAGCAAGGCTGAGGAAGGGCGACGAGTCGCATGGGTGAGGAACGATCATCCGCCGCCTTGAGCTCGTCGGCTGAAACGAACACCGGCCGCCGCGGGAGCACATGCCCGCGGCGGCGGCTTCTCATACCATTTCGCCAGGCCGACTGGGCAGAGCTTGCCTGGAGGATGTAGTCGAAGCCAGTGATGGAGGTCAGTGTCAAATTTTTCGTGGAGCCGGCATTCTGCCTCAGCGGCGGGATGCCGGCTTCCGCACATCATCCACCCGATCGCGTCCGTTGATGTCTGAACGCGTCGGGCAGTCGGCCAGCCGGTATCGAGGCGCACGAGATTCCGGCGCATCGAAGGGTCAACAGACGCGATGGGTGGATGGCTTCAGGCTCCCCATCGAAGAGCGGTGCACGAAGGCGGGATGAACAAGCCCATCTCAGACCCGTACCGAACCCCAAACATGCATTTCGCGTCATACACGGCAATTTGCATATTTTATCATTAAGATTTCTTAATCGGAGCCAGACCAGACGCGAGGGAGGAGATGCGTCAGGAGTCGGGACGGGCGCCGCACCCGTGGGAAGCGGCTTCAACGGCAATCGCCGACGATGTCGCTTCAGGTCAGCAGAAACGAGCAAAAC
>DATING010000577.1:0-3329 GCA_035474555.1 Longimicrobium sp.
AAGACCGGAGGCGGAGGTCCGGCACGGCATTCGGGATGGGGCGGAATCGACCGCCGCCCGGCGGAGCGTCGTCCGATGGTTCCGCGTGCACTCCCCTCCCAGGCCACGGCATGCCTGTCTCTCCACGGCCTCACTGGAGAGACATTTTTGTCCCCATCTCCGATTCCGTTCCGGCTGGATCGTATCCCCCGGCATTCTTCCCAACCCGTAAACGCTTCGGATACACGGGATTGGAGAAGGCTCGCGGGCATGCTTGATTAGCCCCAAAGATGCGTACAAATTGTGCGGTCTTCTCCAGTCCCCGCTGCGTTGCCGGGACCGAGGGAGCTCCCCGGCTGTTCCAAATCCAAGGAGATCGGTTGATGGTGCGTTCCGTGTCCCGCGTCCTCCTGCTCGCCGGCATCGCACTCGCGGCTGGCGCGTGCGCGGACGAGAACCCCGCAGCGCTGCGCGGGAGCCCGGCGGGAAGCGGTCCGCCGATCGTGCACGCGACCCTGCAGTGCCGGATCGACGTGCGCGCCCAGGCGCTCACCTGCGGACCCGCGGCCCCGGCGACGACGCCGGGTGTGTCCGCGGCGATCGTCGGCGGGCAGGGCGTCCACGTGCGGCTAACGTCGAGCGGCGCCAGCTACGATTCCGCCACGAGCATCTTCCGCACGGACGTGAAGATGGAGAACCTGCTGACGCAGGCGCTGGGGACGACGGACGGGACGTCCGCCTCGGCGGAGGGCGTGCGCGTGTTCTTTCACGCCGACCCGGTCGCGACCGAGGGCGCCGGCGACGTTGCCGTGAGCAACGCGGACGGGGAGGAGATGTTCACCACCGCGGCGCAGAAGTACTTCCAGTACGCCGGCCCGCTCGCGCCCGGCGACACCACGGCGCCGAGGGAATGGCGCTTCGACGTCCCGCCTGCGGTCGTGCGCTTCACCTTCACGGTCTTCGTCGCCGCGCCCGTGCCCGGGACGGCGCCCGCCGGGATCGTCTTCCTGGGGGGGAACAACCTCGCCGACACCGTGGGCGCGTTGCCGAGTACCCGGCTCGCCATCGGCGTGCGCGGACCGGGCGGAAACCCGGCCGCGAACACGCTGGTGCGCGTAAAGTCGGTGCGTGTCCCCGTGGATCCGTTCGGCGTGGAGGTCGAGACCGCCGCCATCGGCGCCCCTTCCTTCGCGGATTCCGCCGTGGGGATGACGGACGCCGAGGGCACCTTCCGCGCCTGGGTGCGGATGGGGCGGCGCGGGGGAGCCGGGCGCCTGGTAATCACCGTTCCTGACCTCTCGCTCTCGGACACAGCCCGTTACACGATCCTCCCCGGGAAGCTGGCCGCCGTGCGGAGCTTTCCGGAAGACACCACCGTCGTGATGGGCGCCCGCGTTCCCATCCGGGTGGGGACGTTCGACCGCTACGGGAACGCACGAAGCGACACGGCCACCGTCGTCATCGCCACGGGCCCCGGCCGCCTGGAGGGAGCCGAGGTGGTCGCCGGGTCCACCATCGGCCGCGTCACGGCACGGGCCACGGCAGGTGGCGTTCGCGACTCGTCGTACGTTCGCGTGGTGCCGCCCGGTACCGTCGCGGCAACCAGCTGGTCGGGTAGCAGCGGGGAGGCGGCGGCCATCTACACGTTCGCGTTGGACGGGTCCGACACACGCCGGGTACGGACCCTGTCCATCGGGGCCGGATACAGTGGCGAGATGTCCCTGTCGTGGCTCACCGGCACAAAGCTGGTCTACGCGGACATCCTGCCGGACGTCAACGACGCGCTCTTCGTCGTGGACCTGGAGACGGGCGCGAACAGCCGCTTTCTTCCGCCGTCGGGGCGGATGCCGGACGAGACCGCGCCGCGGGTGAGCCGTGACGGAAGCTGGGTGTACTTCAGCGGCGGGAGCCGGTATACCTCCCGCTTCATGTACCGCGCCCGGGCGGATGGAACCGGCAAGGAGCCGATCGCCTCGGGCATCCTGTCGGGTTCCAGCGAGTGGGGTGCGGACCCCTCGCCGGACGGCGGGCGCATCGTCTTCGTGAAGGAGTTCACGTCCTGGGACAACGCGGAGCTCTACGTGATGGACCTGGCCACCCGCCGGTCCGTGCGGCTCGGCATCCGGGGCGTGTCGCCCCGCTGGTCGCCGGACGGGACGCGCATCGCGTACGCCGGCGAACCCTCGAGGTCCGTAGCGAACTCGGGGATGCGCCCCCCGATGATCGCCAACGCGGACGGAACGGGTGCACGGCGCCTGAGCACGGCGTATCTCATGGGCGACGTCAACTGGTCTCCTGACGGCCGGTACATCGTCGCCGCGACCAACACCAGCCGCGAGCTGGTGATCATCGAGGTCGCGACGGGAGCGGAGGTGCGCTTCATCCACCCGGGGATCTCGCAGACGCTGGTGTCGCTGGTCTGGAGGCCCTGACCGGGGACCTTCCCGGCGGCGACCATCCAGGAAGAGCCCGGGGACCGTAATCCCGGGCTCTTTGGATTCTCCCACGCCCTCCTCGCATCCTCCACACTCGAAAAACGGTTGATGGATGCGCCGCAGGCGTTTACCTTGTGCCCCGCGCCGCCCTTCGGCCTTCGCGGCGTTCCCTCATCCGCCGTGCATCCCGTCAATCCCTGCCTGCCTGAGCACCATGAGCGAGATCCAGTTCTCCGACAACTACAACGACCTTTCCACGGACGCCGGCTTCCAGTTCGAGTTCCACTGCGAGCACTGCCACGAGACGTGGCGCTCGCCCTTCGACCGGTACGCGGCGGGCACGGCGGAGAGCCTGCTGAGCGCGGCGGAGGGCGTGTTCGGCGGGATCTTCGGCACGGCGCGCAACGCGATGGGGCACGTGCGCAACGCGGGATGGAGCAAGGCGCGCGACAAGGCCCTGCGCGAGGCGTCGGAGCAGGCGCGCGAGCACTTTCACCGCTGCCCGCGCTGCGCCAACCACCACTGCGACAACTGCTGGAACGAGGACGAGGGCACCTGCATCTCGTGCGTGCCGCGCCTGGATCCCGAGCTGGCCGCCATCAGCCGCGAGGCCAAGATCGCGAAGGCGCGCGAGGTGGCGTACGAATCGGCGACCGTCAGCGAGGACGATCTCAAGCAGCGCGTGGTGAGCTGCCCGCAGTGTGGATCGGCCGTGGCCCGCGGCAAGTTCTGCCCGGAGTGCGGCGGCGCGCTGGCGCTGGCAAAGACGTGCAACGGCTGCGCGGCGGAGGTTCCGGCGTCGGCGAAGTTCTGCCCGGAGTGCGGGGAGAAGGCGGCGTAGGGGCAGGGAATAGGGAATAGGGAATAGCGGAAGTCCGCCCCTCCTCCGACACGCGGGGGAGGGGCGTTCTTTCG
>DATING010000578.1:0-11568 GCA_035474555.1 Longimicrobium sp.
CAAACTGCGTGGGAGAGGGTGTACACCCCGGCCCCAGCACGGGGGCGGAGTTTCGCCGGAGACGCAGTTCTCCCCCTCCTGCCCGCGAAGCGGGGGAGGGGGCCGGGGGGAGGGGGCCCTCCGCCGGTGCAGGGACCCCGCTCCGCGGCACGCACCGCCGTTCTCCCCTCTCCCGCGCAGTTTGCGGGAGAGGGGCCGGGGGTGAGGGGCCCGCGAAGCGGGCGCCGTAAAGCCCCGCCCCGGGCACGATCCGAACGACACGCACGATCCACATCATCCACAGGGGTGGCATCCATGGACGAGAGCTGGCGCGACAACCTGGTGACGACGGCGCAGGGCATTGCCGAGGTCCTGCGCGAGACCAGGCGCGTCGCCGTGCTGGGCATCAAGACCGAGGCGCAGGCGGGCCAGGCGGCGTTCTACGTCCCCGAGTACCTGCACGGCGCGGGGCTGGACGTGGTGCCCGTCCCCGTCTACTACCCCGACGTCACCGAGATCCTGGGCAAGAAAGTCTACCGCACTGTGGCCGGCATCCCCGACCCCGTGGACATGGTCAACGTGTTCCGCCGCGGCGAGGACGTGCCCCCCCACGTGGACGACATCCTGGCCGCCAAACCGAAGTCCGTGTGGATGCAGAGCGGCATCCGCAACGACGAGGCGGCACGCCGCCTGGCCGAGGCCGGGATCAAGGTCGTACAGGACCGCTGCCTCATGGTGGAACACCGCCGCTTCCGCCCCTGAGATCTGTTCCGCAGGTGCAAAACCGGTTGAGAATGCTTCTCATCGAAAGATTTAACGCAAACCCTTCCGCGGGGCCGATTTGGGGCCCGGCGCAAGTGCGTTGCCCGCAACACCTTGGCAGCCGGTAGGGAAATCCCCTACGAAACGTAGGCGCTTGGCTGATATTGCCGATGGGGGTAGCCCGTGTTATATGGGGTTGCTCCGTACGGCACCCGGGTGATCCAGGGCCCGAATCAGTCCGGCGCGAGGGCCGCGCGCGGGGGGAAAGTCCCCTGCTCGCGGTACAGGCATTCTCCGTCCAGTCAGACGATGACCAGAGCTCTTCGCATGGCAGCGCTGGCGCTGCTCCCCGTGGTTGCCGTCGCGGCAGGCTGCCGCGACTACAAGCCCGCGGATCCACCCGAGCAGCCCATCGCGTTCTACCACAACGTGCACGCGGGCGACAACCAGATCCCGTGCGCGTACTGCCACTACACGGCGGACCGCTCGGTAGACGCGGGCATCCCCAGCGTGCAGCTGTGCGTGGGCTGCCACGTGCCCGGCAGCTCGGCGCCCACGGCGCTGCGCGGCCAGGCCCAGCTGGCGTTCCCCAAGGTCAAGGACAACGGCCGGGACAGCGCCTGGTACAAGGAAGGGCTCAAGCTCGTCAACTACTGGAAGAACGGGCAGGGGATTCCCTGGGTCCGCATCCACAAGATCCCCGAGCACGCCAAGTTCCCGCACTACACGCACGTGAACGTGGGCCTGCAGTGCCAGACCTGCCACGGGCCGGTGCAGGAGATGGAGGAGATGTACCAGTTCTCGTCGCTGCGCATGGGATGGTGCATCGACTGCCACCGCGGCGAAACCGAGCTGTCGCCCGCGGAAAACGCGGCCGTCACGCAGCGGTCGTCGTTCATCCAGCGCATTTCCAAGCTGCGCCAGGCGGGGGGCGACACGCGCGGGCTGGAGGCCACCTTCCCCAAGCAGCGCGCGTCCACCGACTGCATGGTATGCCACTACTGATGACGGACGCGACCGAGAGAAGGACCCTGAGGAGACCGCATGTCTGACGGAATGAAGAGGCGCACCTTTCTGAAGGTGCTCGGCGCGTCCGGGGCGGCCACGGCCACGGTGGGATGCTCCACCGGCCAGGTGGAAAAGCTGGTCCCGTACGTGGTTCCGCCGGAGGAGATCGTCCCCGGCGTGCCCACGTGGTACAGCACCACCTGCCGCGAGTGCCCGGCGGGGTGCGGCCTGCACGTGGAAACCCACGAGGGCCGCGCCACCAAGGTCGAGGGGAATCCCGACCACCCCATCAGCCACGGCAACACCTGCCTTCGCGGGCAGGCCAGCGTGCAGGGGCTCTACCACCCCGACCGCTACACGGGGCCGTCGCTCTCCGAGTTCGGCGAGGGCGCCCCGCGCAACGTGTCGTGGAGCCAGGCCGAGCGCGTGGTGGCCGAGGAGATCCGCCGCGCCCCCCGGGGCAGCGTCGTCTTCCTCACCAGCGGCTACCGCGGCACCCTGGACACCCTGGTGGACCAGTTCGTGGCCGCCAACGGCATCCGCCGCGTGGAGTGGTCGCCGCTGGAAGACACGCCGCGCGACCTGGAGTTCGCCGACGCCGACCTGCTGGTGAGCTTCGGGGCCGACTTCCTGGAGACCTGGGGATCGCCCGTCCACTACGCGTACCAGTTCGCGCAGCAGCACGGCTACCGCAACGGCCGCCGCGGCCGCTTCGTCTGGGTGGGCCCGCACCGGCCGCTCACGGGGCTCAACGCCGACCTGTGGATCCAGACGCTCCCCGGCACCGAGGCCCTGGTGGCCCAGGCGCTGGCGGGCGGCGACATCGCGGCGGTGGCGCAGCAGACGGGTGACGCGGGGCACGCGCAGCAGCGCGCCGCGGCCCTGCAGCAGCTGCAGACGTGGTGGGGCGAGGCGGGACGCAAGGTGGCCATGGGCCCCGGCGCCGCCGTGCAGGGCCCCAACGCCGAGGCGCTGCGCCAGGCCGTGGACCGCCTGAACGGCCGCGCGTCCACGCCGCCGGCCGACGCGCGCCCCATGCAGCAGCTCATCCAGCAGATGAACGCGGGGCAGGTGCGCGTGATCCTGCTGGACGGCGCCAACCCCGTCTACACCGTCCCCGGGGGGATGAAGTTCCGCGAGGCGCTGGCCAAGGTGCCCGTGCGCGTGAGCTTCTCCACCTTCCCCGACGACACGGCGAAGATGGCCACGCACCTGCTGCCCCAGAGCCACTTCCTGGAGCGGTGGGACGACTACGTGCCGCAGCCCGGCGTGTTCGAGCTCGTGCAGCCGGTGATGAAGCCCGTCTTCAACACCAAGGCCATGGGCGAGATCGTCCTGGCCCTTTCCGCCGCCCTGGGGCAGACCCCCGCGGCGGGCGCGGCGGGGGCCACGGACTGGCTGACGTACCTGCGCACCGCGTGGGCGGGCCGCGCCGGCTCGTCCGAGGCGTGGCGCGGCGCCCTCAAGCGCGGTGGCGTCTTCCCCGAGACGGGGCGCGGCACCCAGGCTGCCGGCTTCCTGACGCAGCCGCGCGGCGACCTCCCGGCGCAGACGCCTCCCCCGGTGCAGGCTGCTCCGGCGGCCCCGGCCCCGGTGCAGGCCGCGCCCGCGACGACGGCGGACACGACCGCCGCCGCGGCTGCCGCGACCACCACGGCCGCGACCACCACGGCCGCTGCCGCCGCCGCGCCCGTGCAGGCTCCGCTCGTCCCGGCCCCGGTGACGCCGACGCCCGCCCCCGCGCGGACCATCGGCGCCGTGAGCTACCAGGCGCCGCGCTACGAGGGGCCGCAGGACGGCCTGCACCTGGTGGTGTATCCGTCCAACCGCTTCTTCGACGGCCGCACGGGCAACCGCCCCTGGCTGCTGGAGCTGCCGGACCCGGTCACCAAGGTGTCGTGGAACTCGTGGGCCGAGATGCACCCCGACACGGCCCGCCGCCTGGAGATCGAGCAGGGCGACGAGGTGGAGCTGCAGTCGCCGCACGGCACCATCACCACCCGCGTATACGTGTACCCCGGCGTTGTCCGTGACGCGGTCGCGGTGCAGATGGGGCTGGGGCACGAGGACTTCGGCCGCTGGAACCAGGGGATGGGCGTGAACCCCATGCGCCTGCTGGGCAGCGTGGACGCGCAGACCGGCGCCGTGAACACGGCCGGGATGAAGGTGGCCGTCAGCAAGACGGGGCGCGGCAACGTGCGTCGCGCCTTTCCCCAGGGGCTGGTGGAGCAGGGCGTGCGCGTGCAGCACGACCGCGCCATCGCCAAGGCCATCGGCTTCACGACCATCTCGCGGCTGGACCAGCAGGGCCCCGCCGGCATCCTGCCGTACGAGAAGCAGGAGATCGAGGAGCTCAAGGGCTCCGGCGGCTTCGTCCCCGAGAAGGTGCAGGCCAACGACCCCGCGGCGGCGTACCCGCCCCCGGGATCGGAGTACGGCGAGTACATCGACAACGACACGCGCTGGGGCATGGTCGTGGACCTGGCCCGGTGCATCGGCTGCTCGGCGTGCGTGATCGCCTGCCAGGCGGAGAACAACATCCCCGTGGTGGGCCCGCACGAGATGCTCAAGGGCCGCGAGCTCAGCTGGATGCGCATCGAGCGCTACTTCGGCGTGAGCCGCGAGGTCGAAGAGGCGTACACGGACGAGGCCACCAACGACGTGCGCTTCCTCCCCATGCTCTGCCAGCACTGCGGGCAGGCGCCGTGCGAGCCGGTGTGCCCCGTGTACGCGGCCTACCACACGCCCGACGGCCTGAACGGGCAGGTGTACAACCGCTGCGTGGGCACGCGGTACTGCGCGCAGAACTGCCCGTGGAAGGTGCGGGTGTTCAACTGGTTCACGTACGAGTTCGCCGAGCCCCTGAACTGGCAGCTGAACCCGGACGTGACGGTGCGCGAAAAGGGCGTCATGGAGAAGTGCACGTTCTGCGTGCAGCGCATCCACGAGGCCGAGCGCAACGCCAGCGCCGAGCAGCGCGCCCTGCGCGACGGCGAGGTCACGCCGGCGTGCGTGCAGACGTGCCCCACGGAGGTGTTCGTCTTCGGCAACATGTCGGACCCGGAGAGCGCGGTTTCGCGGGCTGCGCACAGCCACCGCGGCTACCGCGCCCTGGGCGAGCTCAACACGCACACGGCCATCGTGTACCTGAGCAAGGTCACCGTGCACGAGCCCAGGAACGGCGGGCACGGCGCCTGGCCGGCGGCCATGGGCGGCGGCACGGAGCACATGCCGCAGGGCGGACAGAACCACGGGGCGGCCCCCGCCCAGCAGGGAGGTCACTGAGATGGAGACCGTGACGCGCTCCGCCTTCCATCCGGAGGTCGAGAGCTACGAGCAGGTCAACCGCGATGCCATGCGGCTGCTCACGCCCCCGGGACGCGGGTACGTGGCGCTGCTGGGCATGTCGGTGGCCCTGGTGGGGCTGCTGGTGTTCGCCGAGCTGCACAACGTCCTCTACGGCCTGGGGATGATCGGCGACAACTGGGCGGTGATGATCACCACCTTCGTGTTCTGGGTGGGCATCGGCCACGCCGGCACGCTGATCTCGGCGATCCTGTACCTGTTCCGGGCGCCGTGGCGGCAGGCCATCTACCGCTTTGCCGAGGCCATGACGGTGTTCGCCGTGCTCACGGCGGCGCTGTTCCCCCTGCTGCACATCGGACGGCCCTGGTTCTTCTACTGGCTGCTGCCCCTGCCCAGCCAGCGGCAGATCTGGCCCAACTTCCGCAGCCCGCTGCTGTGGGACGTGTTCGCCGTGACCACGTACCTCACGGTGAGCTCGGTGTTCTTCTTCATCGGCCTGATCCCCGACATCGCGGCGGCCCGCGACGCGGCCACCACGCCCCTGCGCAAGCGCATCTACGGCGTGCTGTCGCTGGGGTGGCGGGGCACGGACCGCGAGTGGCGCCACTTTACCCGCGCGTACCTGTTCCTGGCCGCGCTGGCCACGCCGCTGGTGCTGTCCGTGCACTCGGTGGTGTCGTGGGACTTCGCCGTGTCCATCGTGCCGGGGTGGCACACCACCATCTTTGCCCCGTACTTCGTGGCCGGCGCCATCCTTTCGGGCGTGGCCATGGTGGTGACGCTGATGGTGCCGGTGCACAAGATCTTCCGGCTGGGGGCGTACTTCACCCCCGTGCACTACGACCGGCTGGCCAAGCTGCTGCTGCTTACGTCCATCATCGTGGGCTACGCCTACGGGATGGAGTACTTCATGGCCTGGTACTCGGGCGAGCTGTACGAGCGCGACGTGTTCTGGGACCGCGTGACGGGCGACTACTGGTGGGCGGGGTGGAGCATGATCACCTTCAACGCCATCGTCCCGCAGCTGCTGTGGATCAAGAAGATCCGGCAGAACCTGAACGCGTTCTTCATCATCTCGGTGTTCGTGAACATCGGGATGTGGTACGAGCGCTTCGTGATCATCGTGCCGTCGCTCACGCACAGCTACGAGCCGTGGAAGTTCTGGAACTTCCACATGACGTGGGTGGACGCGGGCCTGCTGCTGGGCAGCTTCGGCTGGTTCTTCATGTGGTTCCTGCTGTTCCTGCGCACGCTTCCCGGCCTGTCCATGGCCGAGATCAAGGAAGTGCTTCCGCCGCCCATGCGGCACCCGGAGCACCACGCGCACGACCAGGCTGATGCGGTGCGGGAGACCCTCCCCACCGGGTACGACGAGCGGGAGGTTCGATGAGCAAGCTGCGCACGGGGGTCCTGGGCGTGTTTCCGCACCTGGACACCGCCACGGCCGCCATCCGGCGGCTGCGCCAGGAAGGGTTCCAGCTGACGGTGTACTCGCCCACGCCCCGCCACGAGGTGGAAGAGGCGCTGGGGACCAAGGAGAGCCCGGTCCGCATCTTTACCCTGGTCGGCGCCTTCACGGGCACGGCCGCGGGGACGGCGCTGGCCACCTGGGCCTCGCTGGACTGGCCGCTGGTGGTGGGCGGCAAGGAGATCATCGCCCTGCCGGCGTTCAGCGTCATCATGTTCGAGGTGACGATCCTGCTGGGGGCGCTGAGCACGGTGGCGGGCCTCTTCATCCTGGGACGCATCCCGCACGTGGGGCAGCCCGAGGCCCCCATGTACCACCCGTCGTTCACGTCGGGAAACTTTGGCGTGTTCGCGCACGCCCCGCGCGACCGCTACGGCGACGTCCAGCGCATCATGACCGAGAGCGGATCCGAGGAGGTGCTCGTTGACCAGCGCTAACCGGGCGCGCAATACGGTGGCCGCGGCCGCCGCGGTGCTCGCCCTTTCCGCCTGCACCGACTGGGCGGGATACGACCTGGACCGCGCCTCGGGCGCGGTGCCGGCGTTCAGCACCATGCGCAACGACGTGTCGCCGGACCCGTACCAGATGCCGCGCGAGCCGGTGCCGGGAACGGTGCCGGCCCTGCACCCGCTGGGCGACGTGCCGGAGCGGTACTCGCAGACGCAGCTGGACAGCATCGCGCCCCTGCTCACCAACCCCCTGCAGCCCACGCCGGAGGTGCTGGTGCGGGGCAAGCGGGTGTACGAGGCCAACTGCTCGGTGTGCCACAACACGCGGGGCGAGGGCAACGGCCCCGTGGTGGACGCGCAGAACAAGTACCCGTTCGCGCCGGCCATCAACGCGGGCCCCACCCAGGCGCGCAGCGACGGCTACATCTACGCCGTGGTGGACGTGGGCCGCAACTTCATGCCCCCGTACGGCGCGCGCATCCCGCACCTGGACCGCTGGGCCGTGGTGACGTACGTGCGCCAGCTGCAGGGGCGCTATGAGACGCGCAACCCGCCGCCCAACGTGAGCGCGGGGGGCGCGGCCCTGGACGCCGGCACCGTTCCGCCCAGCGCCGAGCCGCAGCCGGGCGCGGGCACGCCGCCGCCGACGCTCGACAACCGTCCTTCCAGCACCGTGCCCTGAGCGAGCCTGACGATGTCTCATAACGATTCGCATCCGTCCACCCTTCCCCTGCGCATGGCGCCGGCCTCGGCCGTCCTCGTGGTCGGGGGGCTGGTGCTGGGGGTGCTGGGCATCGCCCTGGCGTTCCTGCTCTCCGCGGACCACCCGCAGCGGGCGCTGACGGCGCTGCACTTCAACTGGATGTTCTGGTCGTCCGTGGCGATCGGGATGGTGATGTTCAGCGTGGCGCTGCACCTGACTCACGCGCGCTGGGCGTGGAGCATCAAGCGCTTCTCGCTGGCCGGGGCGGCGTTCCTCCCCGTGTCGTTCATCATCTTCCCGTTCATGCTCTTCTTCGGCCGGTACGTGTACTTCCATCACTGGATCGAGCACGACGGGCACAACCCCATCCACGGCGATCCCATCCTGGAGGCCAAGGCCGCCTGGCTGAGCTTTCCGGGGATGATGGTGCGCGACGTCGTGGCGCTGGCGGTGCTGTACGGGCTGGCCCTGCTCTTTACCTACCACCAGCTGCGCCCCGACATGCACGGGCGCGGGTGGGGCAAGGGCGGCGAGGACGCCGTGGCCGTGGCCGAGGACGCCTACCGCCGCAACCTCAAGATCGGCGTGTTCACGGCGCTGGCGTTCGCGTTCGGGTGGGGGCTCATCGGCATCGACTTGGGGATGACGACGCTGCCGCACTTCTTCAGCACCATGTACCCGGTGGCGTTCTTCATCAGCGCGTTCCACTCGGCCATCGCCATGACCATCGTGATGGCGGTGCTGCACCGGAAGTCGCTGGGGCTGGAGGCGTACATCACCGAGAAGCAGTTCCACGACATCGGCAAGCTGCTGTTCGCCTTTGCCGTGTTCTGGATGTACATCAACTGGTCGCAGTATGTGGTGATCTGGTACGGCCTGCTGCCGCACGAGCAGGAGTACTTCGTCCGCAAGTTCAACGACCCGTTCGGCCCGTACGTGATGGCCGCGGTGATGATGATCTTCGTGGTGCCGTTCTTTGGCCTGCTGCCGCGCTCCATCAAGAAGATGGCGCCCATCCTGGCCGGCTTTGCCTGCATCGTGATGCTGGGCCACTGGCTGGAGCGGTTCCTGATGGCCACGCCCAACTTCTGGGAGACGGAGCAGTGGGGCCCCATCGGCATCGGGCTGCCGGAGATCCTCATGGGGCTGGGCTTCCTGGGACTGTTCGTGGCGTGCTACCGCCTGTTCCTGCAGCGCTACCCCGTGATTCCGTCGCCGGTGTCGCTCAACGCGATCCCCAACGGCCTGGTCACCTTCGCCCGCCCCTCGCGCACGACGACCACGGTCGCCGAGGCGTGAGGCGGGGCTGACGCCGGATCCCTCGGCTTCGGCCCGGGGACGGACGGCGGTGGGAGGATGGGAGATGGATGATCCCGCGGCTTCGACGAGAGGCCGCGGGATCGTCGTTTGTGTGGAGTACGGTGCGAGGCGGGCTTTTACGGCCGCCGCTCCGCGGGCGCCCTCACCCCCCGGCCCCCTCTCCCGCAAACTGCGCGGGAGAGGGGGAGACCTTCCGTCGCGGATACGGGCATCGTGCACCCACGGAGGGCCCCTCCCCCCGGCCCCTCCCCCGCTTCGCGGGCAGGAGGGGGAGCAAAACGAGAATCGCGCCTCCCACGGTCATGCGGGGAAGCGCGACAAATCGGTCAGCCAACAGTCAGGTTGTACTCGACGGCCGCAGGATTCGAACGACGGCGTCGATGATGCGGGTGAGCGCGGCGGGATGCAGGTGCGCCACCTGTCGGACGATCAGTGTGTCACTCGCCGTGAACAGCTTCCCGGGACGGGCATAGCTCGTCTGGTTGAGCGATCCCTGCGCGTAGTCCGGTGACGTGAGGCCGACCGCCCGAGGGTCGGCGTATGCGTTGCTGGTGACCTGGCACAGCACGAGATCGCCGCGTCCTGCATCGCCCAGCACGACCGCCGGGCGAAGCTTGGACTGCGACAGGTCCGAAAAAGGGAACGGGACGAAGACTACGGCACCTGCTGAAAATCTGCCCACGCGGCATCCTCCTCCTCGCGGTTCCAATCCGATAGCGCCGCCTCGCTGAGCAGGGCGGTTGCATGCGGAAGCTCATCCGCGGGTTCATCCAGCACCGTGACGAGTGCGCGGCGGGGACCGGACAGCGTCACTTCCTCAAGGAGCCGCACGTTGCCGTCGGCTTCGATGAGGGCCTCGATGGTGCGCAGCATGGGCTCTCGGGGTTGGGGTTCCTTCGCCTGCAAAGCTAACCGCTCCGGCAGATTCATCCAAGATCAAGCGCAACCGCCGCCTGCCCTCGCCTGATCGCGCTCGCGTCCTTCTCCCTCCCCCATGCAGTTTATGGGGGAGGCTCGGGGAGGGGGGGCGCCCGGCCTGCCGCCCGGACTCCGCTCCTCTTCCCCGAACGCCCATCCTCCGCTTCCAGATCTGCCACGGTGGCACCTACCGCCGTGCGCGGCGATACGCTATCCTGTTCCCCTGAGCGAACCTCCGTGCCGCATGGCGTGGCGCAGGGGTTGCAAACCGCGTCACCGGGCGCGCCCGCCACGGCCGGCGCCGCCCGAGGGATCCCGAAGCAAATCACGAGTTATCCATGATCTCCACTCCATTCGCCCGCCTGCTCCCGGCGCTGGCGGCCCTGCTGCTGGCCGGCTGCTCCGTCCTGGGCGGCTCCGGCGGCCCGGCACCGGAAGAGGACCCGCGCATCGCCGCGCCCCCGGCCGAGGGGCCGCCCGTGCGCCGCGACCTCAAGTACGTCGTGATCGACGTGGACGTGAACGAGCTGCGCTTCATGGACGGCGAGCAGGTGCTGTGGCGCGCCCCCGTGGGCACCGGCACGGGCTTTCGCCTGACGCACAACAGCGGGCGCGACTGGCAGTTCGACACGCCCAGCGGCACCATGTACGTGCAGTACAAGGAGCAGAACCCCACCTGGTTCATCCCGGACTGGTGGTTCATCGAGAACAAGCGCCCCATCCCGCCGCAGGGCTCGCCGGAGCGCAAGCAGGAGGGCGGGCTGGGCGCCGCGGCGGTGTACCTGGGCAACGAGCTGGCCATCCACGGCACCGACAAGCCGGAGCTGCTGGGCCGCCGCGTGTCGCACGGCTGCATCCGCCTGTCCAACGCCAACGCCCTGCGCCTGTTCCACAACGTGCAGATCGGCACGCCGGTCATCATCGTGGGGCAGGCGCCCCTGCTGGGCGAGCAGCCGGACAGCGTCGCGGCCTACACGCGGCAGGCGCGGCGCGTGGCCACGCCCCCCAATCCGCTCGCGCGGGTGGGCACGGCCGCGCTGCTGACGCGGCTGGACCGCGAGCTGGCGGCGCCGGACACGTCGCACGCCTGGGTCAACACGGCGCACACGCTGCTGGAGCGCGGCCTGGCGGACGACGCGGGGGCCCTGCGCGGGCTGCTGCAGCGCGCGGGGCAGGGGCGCGCGGGGGTGCGCCGCGAGGAGTACGCGACCTTCGTGGCCGACGCGTTCTCGCGCGGGTCGCTGCGCGTGGTCGTCTCGCTGAACCGCATCCCCGAGGCGGCCCGCGCGCGCGCGGCGTCGGCCATCGTGGAGGCGACGATGGAGATGTGGCACGGCGGGCTGGACGAGGCCACGGCGCCCTGGCCCACGCGCCGCCTTCCCAAGACGCGGCTGGGGCCCGAGGGGCAGGCCGGGTGGGAGGCCGTGGCGGCGGCGGAGACGGTGTACCGCGACCGCTACCGCGCGCGGTCCGCGTCCGCCGGGGTGCGCTGATGGCGGCGGTGACGGGGAGCGAACGGCTGGGGCGGCAGGACCTGCACTGCCACACCACCATGTCCGACGGCTACGTGCCGCTGGAGCAGCTGGTGCAGATCGCGGCGGAGCGGGGGGTGCAGGTGGGCGTGGCGGACCACGTATCCACCCGCAACCTGGAGC
>DATING010000579.1:0-7760 GCA_035474555.1 Longimicrobium sp.
GGAGGGGCTCGTGGGGCTGTTCGTCAACACGCTGGCCATGCGCACGGACGTGGGCGGGGATCCCCCCTTCCGCGCGCTGCTGCGGCGGGTGCGCGAGACGGCGCTGGAGGCGTACGCGCACCAGGACGTGCCCTTCGAGCAGATGGTGCAGGAGACGGGCGTGCCCCGCTCCATGAGCCACACGCCCGTCTTCCAGGTGATGTTCGGCCTGCAGAACGTGCCGCCGGGCGGGCTGGAGATGGAGGGCGTGCGCGCCCGCGGGCTGGGCGGCGCCGCCGGCGCGTCGCGCTTTGACCTGACGGTGCTGCTGGAAGAGGCGGGCGACGACCTGGGCGCCTACGTGGAGTACGCCGCGGCGCTCTTCGACGCGGCGACCATCGAGCGGCTGATGCGCCACTACGGCGCGCTCCTGTCCGCCGCCCTGGCCGCCCCCGACGCGCCGTTCGCCGCCCTGCCCATGCTGGACGGCGCGGAGCGCACCCGCGTGACGCGCGACTTTGCCGACGGGCCGCCCGCGTCGGACACGGACCGCCCCGTCCACGCCCTGTTCGCCGCGGCCGCCGCCGCCACGCCGGACGCCGTGGCCATGGGCTGGGACGGCGGGCGGATGACGTACGGGGAGCTGGAAGCGGAGGCCAACCGCCTGGCGCACCACCTGGCGGTCCGCGGCGCCCGTCCCGGCGCGCGCATCGGCCTGCTGCTGGAGCGCGGGCCGCGGATGGTGGTGGCCATGCTGGCCGTGCTCAAGGCCGGCGGCGCCTACGTCCCCCTGGACCCCGCGTATCCCGCCGAGCGCCTCGCCTTCATGCTTGAGGAGGCGGATGCGCATCTCGCCGTCACCGAGATGAACTCGCGCGGGGCCGCGGACGCCGTAGCCGGCGATTCCCTGTTCCCGATTCCCTATTCCCTGCAGTTCATCGATCTCGACGCCGAGCACGGCGCGATCGAGGCGGCGCCCGCCACGGACCCCGGCATCGGCCTGGGCCCGGACGCGCTGGCGTACGTCATCTACACGAGCGGATCCACCGGCAAGCCCAAGGGCGTGGCCGCGCCGCACCGCGCCGTCGTCCGCCTCGTCCGCGAGGGCGGGTTCGCTGACCTGGGGCCGGACCACGTCTTCCTGCACCTTTCCACCCCGTCGTTCGACGCGGCCACGCTGGAGATCTGGGGCCCGCTGCTGAACGGCGGCCGCATCGCCGTGCATCCGCCCCGCATGCCCTCGCCGGCGGAGCTGCGCGAGGTCATCCGCCGCGAGGGCGTGACGACGATCTTCCTGACCACCGGCCTCTTTCACCTGGTCGCGGACGAGGCGCCGGACGCGCTGGAGGGCGTGCGGCACGTGATGGCGGGGGGCGACGTGGTTTCCATCGCCCACGCGCGCCGCGTGATGGAAAACCACCCCGGTACCCGGGTGTCCATCGTCTACGGGCCCACGGAGAACACCACCTACAGCACCTTCCACGACCTGTCCCCGGCGGACTGGGCGCGCGCGTCGCTCCCCATCGGCCGGCCCATCGCGGGGACGCGGGCGTACGTGCTGGAGGCGTCGCTCACCCCCGCGCCCGTGGGCGTGCGCGGCGAGCTGTACGTGGGCGGCGAGGGGCTGGCGTGGGGATACCTGCGCCGTCCCGCGCTCACGGCGGAGAAGTTCGTCCCAGACCCGTTCGGCGCGCCGGGATCGCGCCTGTACCGCACGGGCGACCGCGCCCGCTGGCTGCCGGACGGTGCCCTGGAGTTCCTGGGGCGCGCGGACCGGCAGGTGAAGATCCGCGGCTTTCGCATCGAGCCGGACGAGGTGGAGGCGGTGGCCGGCACGCACCCCGGCGTGCGCGAGGCGGTGATCGCCGTGCGCGGCGAGGGGGCGGACAAGCGGCTGGTGGCGTACGTGGTCCCCGTGGACGGGACCGCCCTGACGGCGGCGGAGCTGCGGGCCCACGTGGCGGCGCACCTGCCGGCCTACATGGCGCCCTCCGCGTGGGTGGTGCTGGATGCCATGCCCCTCACACCCACGGGCAAGGTGGACCGCCGCGCGCTGCCGGAGCCCGCGAACGAGGGCCCCGCCGACCCCGCCGAGGGACCGCGCGGGCCCGTGGAGCAGGTGCTGGCCGGGCTGTGGACAGAGCTGCTGGGCGCCCGCCGCGTGCGGCGCCGGGACAGCTTCTTCGAGCTGGGCGGGCACTCGCTGGTGGCCACGCGCCTCCTGTCGCGCATCCGCCGCGCCCTGGGGGTTGAGCTCCCCCTCAAGGCGCTGTTCGGCGCGCCCACGCTGGCGGCCCTGGCGGAGCAGGTGGAGGCCGCGCGCGCCGCCGCGGACGGCACGGAGCGCATCCCCCCCATCCGCCCCCAGCCGCGGGAGGCCGAGCCGCCGCTGTCGTTCGCGCAGGAGCGGATGTGGTTCCTGGACCGCCTGTCGGGCGACCGGGGCACCTACAACGTCCCCGTGGTGCTGGAGCTGCGCGGCGCGCTGGACGCGGACGCGCTGGGCGGCGCCCTGGCGGACCTGGTGGCGCGGCACGAGGCCCTGCGCACCCGCATCGCCGAGCGGGACGGAACGCCCGTGCAGCACATCGACGCCCACCCGTCCTTCGCCCTGCGGGTGGAAGACGCGGCGGAGGCGGAGCTGGACGCCCGGCTGGACGCGGAGGCGGGCGCCCCGTTCGACCTGGCGGCGGAGCTGCCCATCCGCGCCGTGCTGTACCGGACGGCGCCGGATGCGCACGTGCTGGCCCTGACGCTGCACCACGTGGCCACGGACGGCTGGTCCAACGGCATCCTGCTGCGCGAGCTGGCGACGCTGTACGCCGCCCGCGCGCGCGGCGCGGAGGCGGAGCTGCCGCCCCTGCCCCTGCAGTACGCGGACTACGCGGCGTGGCAGCGGCGCTGGCTGCGCGGCGACACGCTGGCGCGGCAGATGGACTTCTGGCGCCGCCGGCTGGCCGGCGCGCCCCCCGTGCTGGAGCTGCCCACGGACCGCCCGCGCCCCGCGCGGCAGAGCTTCCGCGGCGCCGCGCACGGCTTCCGCATCCCCGACGGGGCGGCGCAGGGCATCGTGGCGTTCGCCGCCGCCGAGCAGGTGACCACGTTCATGGCCGCCCTGGCCGTGTTCCAGGCCTTGCTGTCCCGCTATGCGCAGCAGGACGACGTGGTGGTGGGAACGCCCCTGGCGGGGCGGCACCGCGCGGAGTCGGAGCCCATCGTGGGCTTTTTCGTCAACACGCTGGCGCTGCGGACGGACCTGTCCGGCGACCCGTCGCTGCGCGAGCTGGTGCGCCGCGTCCGCGAGACCATCCTGGACGCCTACGCCCACCAGGACCTTCCCTTCGAGCGGCTGGTGGACGAGCTGGGGCTGGAGCGCTCGCTGGACCGCACCCCCGTCTTCCAGGTGGTGTTCACCTTGAACGAGGCGTCGGAGTCCGGCCACGGGCTGGCGCTGCCGGGGGTCGAGGTGCGCGAGCGGTGGGTGGCCCGCGACACGGCCAAGTTCGACCTGCTGCTGAACGTGGAGGACACGGGCGACGGGCTGCTGGCCGCCTTCGAGTACGCCACGGACCTGTTCGATCCGGCCACCATCCAGCGGATGGGCGAGCACTTCGTCCGCCTGCTGGAGGGCGCCCTGGCGGACCCCGACCGGCCCCTGCGCGCCGTGAGCGCCGTGCCGGACGCGGAGCTGGCCGCGCTGGAGGCGTGGAACGCCGCCGTGGCGTTCCCGGAGCACCGCCACGGGCCGTTCCTGCACGTGGGCTCGGCCGCGCAGGCCGCCCGCACGCCGGACCGCGTGGCCGTGAGCTGGGACGGCGGCTCGCTGACCTTCGCCGAGGTGGACGCGCGGGCCAACCGCCTGGCCAACCACCTCATCGGGCTGGGGGTGCGGCCGCACGCGCGCATCGCCATCTGCATGGAGCGCTCGCCGGAGATGGTGATCGGCCTGGTGGCGGCGGCCAAGGCGGGGTGCGCGTACGTCCCCGTGGACCCCGAGTACCCGGCGGAGCGCAAGGCGTGGCTGCTGGAAGACAGCGCCGCGCCCGTGGTGCTGACCCTGGGGCGAATGGCGGACGAGCTTCCGCGGACGGCCGCGCGCATCCTGGCCGTGGACACGGAGTGGGAGCGCATCGCCGCCGCACCGGCCACGGACCCGGGGCTGGACATCCACCCGCAGTCCATCGCCTACGTCATCTACACCTCCGGCAGCACGGGGCGCCCCAAGGGGGTGGAGGTGCCGCACGCGACCATCGCCAACCACATGGAGTGGATGCGCCGCGTGTACCCCACGGGGCCGGACGGCGTGGTGATGCAGAAGACGCCGTTCGGGTTCGACGCGTCCGTGTGGGAGTTCTGGGCGCCGCTGATGGAGGGCGGCCGCGTGCACCTGGCCGCGCCCGGCGGGCAGCGCGACCCGGCGTACATCCTGGAGACCATCCGCCGCGAGGGGATCACGGCGCTGCAGTTCGTCCCCTCCATGCTGGCGCTGATCGCCGGCGAGCCGGGGCTGGAGGACTGCACCTCGCTGCGGCGCATCGGCAGCGCGGGCGAGGCGCTGGCCACGGAGGTCGTGCGCCGCGTGGCCGCCCGCAACCCCGCGCCCGTGGTGAACCTGTACGGGCCCACGGAAGCCACCATCCACGCGGCCACGCACACCTGCGAGCCGGACTACGACCTGCCGGGCGCGTCCATCGGCCTGCCGGTGGACAACGCGCGCTGCTACCTGCTGGACGGGGCCCTGCGCCACGTGCCGCGGGGCGCGGTGGGCGAGCTGTGCGTGGGCGGCGCGGGGGTGGCCCGCGGCTACCTGAACCGTCCCGCCCTCACGGCGGAAAAGTTCATCCCCGACCCGTACGCGCACGAGCCCGGCGCGCGGATGTACCGGACGGGCGACCGCGTGCGCATGGCCGCGGACGCCACCCTGCAGTACCTGGGGCGCGCGGACTTCCAGGTCAAGCTGCGGGGCCAGCGCATCGAGCTGGGGGAGATCGAGGCGGCGCTGCTGCGGGTGCCCGGCGTGCGCGAGGCGGCCGTCGTGGTGCGCGGCGAGACGCTGGCCGGCTACGTGGTGGGCGGCGAGGGCGCGGCGCTGGACACGGAGGCGCTGCGCGACGGGCTGCGGGCCGTGCTGCCGGAGTCCATGGTCCCCGCCGTCCTCGCGCAGCTGCCGTCGCTGCCGGTGACGCCCAACGGCAAGCTGGACCGCAAGGCGCTGCCGGACCCCGTGCAGGCCGCGGCCGGGGACGCGGTGACGCCCCCCGCCACGGACACGGAGCGGGCCCTGGCCTCGGTCTTCGGGGAGCTGCTCCCCGGCGTGGTGGCGGGACGCGAGTCCGGCTTCTTCGACCTGGGCGGGCACTCGCTGCTGGCCATGCAGCTGCTGGCCCGCGTGCGCAGCGGCTTCGGGGTGGACCTGCCCATCCGCGCCATCTTCGAGTCGGCGCGGCTGCGGGAGCTGGCGGCGCGCATCGACGCCGCGCGCGCGGAGCAGGGCGGGGCGGACGCGGCGCTGGACATCGTCCCGGCGGATCGGAATCAGCCCCTGCCGGTGTCGTTCGCGCAGGAGCGGATGTGGTTCCTGGACCGGCTGCTCCCCGGGAGCGCCGTGTACGCAATGCCCTTCCGCATCCACCTGGAGGGAACGCTCCGCCCGGAGGCCCTGCGGCAGGCGCTGGAGGACCTGGTGCACCGGCACGAGGCCCTGCGGACGGTCTTCGCCGCGCAGGGCGGGCGGCCGGTGCAGGTCGTCACCCCGCCGGCGCCCTTCGCCATGTCGCTGACGGACCTGTCGGAGCTCCCGGCGCAGCTGGCGGAGCGCGAGGCGGCGCGGATCGCGGACGAAGAGGCGCGGCGGCCGTTCGACCTGGCCACGGGCCCGCTCTTCCGCGCGCGGCTGCTGCGCACGGCGCCGGACGCGTGGCGGCTGCTGCTGACCATCCACCACGTCGTCGCCGACGGCTGGTCGGTGGACATCCTCTTCCGCGAGCTGTCGCAGGCCTACGCGGCGCGGGTGGACGGGGACGCGCCCGATCTGCCGACGCTGGCCGTGCAGTACCCGGACTACGCGGCGTGGCAGCGCCAGTGGCTCAGCGGCGAGCGGCTGGAGCGGCAGGTCGGCTGGTGGCGCGGCCGATTGGCGGGCGCGCCCGTGCTGGAGCTGCCCGCGGACCGGCCGCGCCCCGCGACCCCGACGTTCCGCGGCGACTGGGTGGACATCGCCGTCGGCGCGGACGTGGCGCAGGCGGTGGACGCGCTGGCCCGCGCGGAGGGCGCGACGCTCTTCCAGGTGCTGTTGGGCGCGTTCAGCGTACTCCTTTCCCGCTGGTCCGGCCAGGACGACGTGGTGGTCGGCTCGCCGGTGGCGGGGCGGGGGCGGCCGGAGACGGAGGGGATGGTGGGCCTCTTCGTCAACACGCTGGCGCTGCGGACGGACCTCTCGGGCAACCCGGACTTCCGCGAGGTGGTCCGCCGCGTCCGCACGGGGACGGTGGATGCCTTCGCGCACCAGGAGGTGCCGTTCGAGCGACTGGTGGACGAGCTGCGCATCGAGCGCAGCCTGAGCCGGCACCCGCTCTTCCAGGTCTCTTTTTCCGTGATGCCCGGTGCGGGGGCGCCCCTGGAGCTGGCCGGCCTGCAGGCGAGCGTGGAGCAGACGGGCACGGGGACGGCCAAGTTCGACCTGACGGTGCAGATGGCGCCGTGGGAAGGCGGGCTGGCCGGGGGGCTGGAGTACGCGACGGATCTCTTCGACCCGACGACGGCGCAGCGGCTGGCGGACGGCTTCGGCCTGCTGCTGACGGCGCTGGCGGCGGACCCGGACCGCCCGCTGTCGCGCCTTCCCGCGCTCCTCTCCGACACGGAGCGGTCGCGCGTGCTGGAGGAGTGGAGCGGGACGGACTCCCCCGTGGCGGAGCGGACGATCCCGGAGCTGGTGGCGGAGCAGGCCGCCCGCACGCCGGACGCGCCCGCGCTGTCGATGGGCGGGCGGACGGTGAGCTACGCGGAGATGGAGGCGCGCGCCAACCGCCTGGCCCGCCACCTCGCCGCCCGCGGCGTGGGGCCGGAGACCCTCGTGGGGCTGGTGGCCGAGCGGACGCCGGAGACGGTGATCCACACGCTCGCGATCCTGAAGGCGGGCGCCGCGTACTTGCCGCTGGATTCCGCGTATCCCGCGGAGCGGCTGCGCTACATGCTGGAGGACTCGCGCGCGGGCTTCGTTCTCACGGGGAACGGCCTCCCCGCCGGGCTTTCCGCCGGGGACGGACTGGCCGTCGTGGACACGCGCGCGGAGGCGGAGCGCATCGAAACTCTGTCCGCATCAGCACTTACGGCGCCATCGGGTGTAACGGGTCTGGCGTACGTCATCTACACCTCCGGGTCCACCGGCCGGCCCAAGGGCGTGGCCGTGACGCACCGGGGGCTGGCGAACCTGGTGGCGTGGCAGCAGGCGCGGATGGGGCTGCGCGCGGGCGATCGGCTGCTGCAGTTCGCGTCGTACTCGTTCGACGCGGCCGTGGCGGACGTGGTGCCGGCGCTGGCATCGGGGGCCACGCTCGTCTTCGCCACGCGCGAGGCGATGCTGCCGGGCGCGGCGCTGCTGGACACGCTGCGGCGCGAGCGCATCACCTTCGCCACGCTGCCGCCGGCCGCGCTGGCGGTGATGGAGCCGGCGGCGCTCCCGGACCTGCGCGTGGTGCTGAGCGCGGGTGAGGCGCTGCCCCCGGCCGTGGCGGCGCGCTGGGCGGGCGCCGTGGAGCTGCACAACGCGTACGGGCCCACGG
>DATING010000580.1:0-9873 GCA_035474555.1 Longimicrobium sp.
GCTACGTGGCCACGCTGCAGTCCCCGGACTTCGACGCGTACCTCACGCTCGCCCGGACCACGGCCGGCATCACCGACTACATGATGTCGGATGACGACGGCGGCTCGGAAAAGGACGCGCGGCTGCGCTTCGAGGTGCCCGCCGCGGGCAACTACCTGCTCATCGCGCAGTCGCTGGCGGAAGAAGGAACGGGCGCGTTCACCCTGGCGCTGGACACCGCGAGCACGCGCCTTCCCGAGCCGCGCGACGTGCGCGTGGGCGAGGTGATCCGCGGCGAATTGACGGACGACGACGCCGACTTCGTGGAGACCACGGGCGGCGACGACAGCAGCGAGCTCTCCGGCTACTACGACCTGTACCGGTTCGATGCGACGGCCGGGCAGCGGCTGCGCATCCGCATGGAGATGGAGGAGTTCGCCCCCACGGTGGCCGTGGGGACGCTGGTGGACGGCGCGTTCACGCCCCTTGCGCAGTCCGAGGTGGCCGCCGCGGATACGGGCACGGCGACGGCCGGCACCCTGAACTTCCGCGTGCCGGAGGACGGCGAGTACTACGTGCGGGCCGGCGCCCACGGCGAGGTGACGGGCCGCTACCGGCTCACCATCCAGGAGCGCGCCGCCACCCCGCAGCCGCGCGCCACCCCCATCCGCCGCGGCCAGACGGTCACCGGCGCCCTGCGCGCGGACGATCCGCAGCTGGAGGACGGCCGCCTCCACGACGTGTATTCGTACACGGGGCGCGCCGGCGAGCGCATCCGCATCACCCTGGCGTCGGAAGCCTTCGACGCGGTGCTCATCCTGGGCCGCGTGGTGGACGGCGAGTTCCAGGAGCTGGAGACCAACGACGACGCCGACGACGGCCCGGGCACCAACGCGCTCATCACCATCGAGCTGCCGGAGGACGGGCGCTACGTCATCCAGGCGACGTCGTTCCGCGCGGGGACGCTGGGCGCCTACCGGCTGACGGTCGCGGCGCCGCGCTAGGCGGGAGACGGGCCGGGCGGGAGGATGGATCTTCATCCCGCCCGATGTTTCCCGCCGCCGCCGGAGTGCGTTGTGCGACAATCTGATACGGCACCCGGACCCCCGTTGCGCGCGCCGTCCGTGCCGATTATCGTTTGACCGGGTGCGTCCACCGTGCGGGTTCCATCCCGCGCGGCCGGTGCGCCCGTGCCCTTCTGCAAGACCTCGACATGCTCCCTCCCCGCCCTTCCCGACGGATCGCCGTCCTCTGGCTCGCGCTCGCGCTGACGGGCGCGCCCGTGCACGCGCAGGACACGCTCAAGGTGCCGTCCACGACCGTGACCGCGCCGCGGGTGACCCTCCCCGCCGGCACGCGCATCACCCGTCCGCCCGTGACGACGACCGTCGCCCGCCCCCCGGCGAGCACGGGCACCGCCGTCGCGGGCGCCGCCCAGCAGATCGTCACCGTTCCCAACCTGGACGGGCGGACGGTGGACGAGGCGCGGCGCCTGCTCGCCGGGGCGGGGCTGGTGATGGGCTCCGTCTCGGAGGGCTCAGGGAGCGGCACGCCGGGCACCGTCATGCAGCAGCAGCCGCGCGCCGGGTCCGCCGTGGCGCCCAAGTCGGACGTGCGGGTGTGGGTGGTGCCCGCGGCCGTCGCCGCCACGCGCCCGCCGCTCAACCGCCCGCCCGCGACGCGGCCGCCGGTCACGGAGCCGGCGGAAACGCCGCAGCCGGCGCTCGTCACGGTGCCGCGCCTGGCGGGGCGGACGGTGGACGACGCGCGGGCCCTGCTGCTGCGGCAGGGGCTGGAGGCAGGCGCCGTGGCCGAGATCGCCGGGAGCGGCGCGCCGGGGACCATCGTGCGCCAGTCGCCGCAGGCCGGCGCCCGGGTGGAGCGCAAGTCCGTCGTGGGGCTGTGGGTCGTGGCGCCGCGCGTGGCGCAGGAGACGCCCGCGGACACGCCGGCCTCCGTGGCCCGCGTGACCGTGCCCAGCGTGGCCGGGCAGACGGTGGACAACGCGCGAAAGACGCTGGCGGCGGCCGGGCTGGCGCTGGGCCCCCTGGCGGAGGCCGCGGGGACGGGCACACCAGGCACCGTGGCGCGCCAGCTGCCCGCGGCCGGGTCCAGCGTGGCGCCCAGCGCCCGCGTGCGGCTGTGGCTGGTTCCCGCGCGCGCCGCCGTCCCCGGACCGGTCGCCACCCGCCCCGATCCGCCCGTCGTCGCCCCGCCGCGTCCCGCGCAGCCGCAGCCCACGGAGCCGCAGCCGACGGAGCCGGAAGTCGCCGTGCCCGGCACGCCGGCCGTGCCGGTTCCCCCGGTCGCGCAGCCGGGTGTGACGCAGCCTGTCGTTCCGGTGGACTCCACCGCGACCGTGCCGGACGTGCGCCGGCTGGCCCTTCCGCAGGCGCAGGCCGCGCTGGCGGCGGCCGGGTTCACGGCGGCGTTCGACATCGCGCTGGCGGACAGCGCGGGGTGGATCGTATCCGCCCAGCAGCCGTCGCCGGGCGGACGCCTGGCCTCCGGCGGCGTGGTCGCGCTGCTGCTGGATCCGCCCGGTTCCGCGCCGGTCGCCGCCGCGCCGGGATCGCAGCCTCCCGCCGCGGGCGGGAATGCCGCGGAGCCGTCGCTGCTGGAGCGGAGGTGGCCGTGGCTCGCGCTCGCGGCGCTGCTGGTCGTCGCCGCGATCGCCGCCGTCGTCACCCGTACGCAGCGGATGCGGTCGCGCACGCGCGTGCTGCCGGTGGCCGGGGTGAGCGCGCGTTTGCGGATGGACACGCCCGCGCGGGTGGCCGTGGAGGGCGATCCCTTTGGCCCCGGCCGCCTGCGCTTCCGGATGAACCCGGGCCGCTCCGCCGCGCGCGTGGCCGCCGGGGACTCGATCTTCGTACGAAAGGAGGTTTCGGTTGACTGAGGACGCCGGCACGCTGGCCGATCTGCTGGGATTCGAGGAGCGCATCGCGGGGCCGCTGCGGCAGCGGGTGCGCAAGCTGGCCGAGCGGTGGCCGCTGCCCGGGGGCAAGCTGCGCGAATCCGCCGTGGACCAGGTGGTGGACCGCGTGCGCGAGCGCCTGTCCCCGCGGCTGTACCGGGTGCTGGCCGCGGCGTGGCGCCATCATCCCGCCTGCATGGAGTTCTGCGACCCCGTGAAGTATCCGCCCACCGAGGTGAACACGGTGGAGCTGGCGGACCACAAGGTGGAGTGGGCGTGCGAGCCGGCCGTGGAGGTGATCGCGGACGGGCTGAACGCGGCCGGGGCGGGCCGCCTGGCGTCGCTGGCATTCGAGGTGGAGGTCGTCGCGAACATCCGCGCGGGCGTCGTGACCATCCAGGACGCGCGCTTCATGAAGATGGAGGCGATGGACCTGGTCCTCGCGGCGCAGCTGCGCGTGGAGTCGTTCACCGTGGTGGACATCCAGGTGCCCGTGCGGCTGCCGATGGCCATCCGCTTCGGCGAGAACGGCGAGCCCATCTGCCCGCCCGAGCCCGCGGCCGAGGCCCCGTCCGCCGCGCCCACGCAGATCCACGTGCCCGCCATCGCGAACACGGGCGCGGTGCAGGGGAGCGGCGCGCGCGGGTAGCCGGGGATCGAAGCAGGATCGAGACGGAGCGAAACGGATCCGGGGATGCGGACCTCGCGCCGGAGCGAATGAATTCGCCGCTGGAAAATCGCGAAGTCCACCTTCGTGGACTGCACGGCGAGGTTCGCGCTGGAACGCGGAGTCCGGCCACAGGCGGCGCTACCGTTGGAAACCCGCCTCCGTGCACTCGGGCTGAATGCCGCTCGGGCTTTGTCGGCGGAGGCCGACAGCGTAAAGTTGTAGCCGCGAATTCATTCGCTCCCGGAACCCCGCATCTGCACGAGGGGCGCCCTCCACCCGGAGCGCGCCCCTCGTCGTTCATCCACCGAAACCGCCTCCGCAGCCAGCGAAGCCGTTGACGTCCATCCCCCGTACGCCGCTTACAGCCCGTAGACCGGCCGCAGCTTGCCTTCCAGGTAGCGCAGCAGGGGCTCGTGGCTCAGGGGGCGGCCCGTGGCGCGCTCGCACAGCTCCGGCGCGGTGTAGCGCCGGCCGTGGGCGTACACGTTGGTCCGCAGCCACCCCAGCAGCCCGCCGAACTCGCCCGCGGCCAGCTGCGCGTCCAGGTCCGGCAGCGCCTGGCCGATGGCCGACCACAGCTCCGCCGCGTACACGTTGCCCAGCGTGTAGGTGGGAAAGTAGCCGATGGCGCCCATGGACCAGTGGATGTCCTGCAGCACGCCCTGCTTGTCGTCCGGCACCTCCAGCCCCAGGTCGCTGCGCATCCGCTCGTTCCACACCCCCGGCAGGTCGCGCACGGACAGGTCGCCCTTGAGCATGGCGCGCTCCAGGTCGTAGCGCAGCATGATGTGCAGGTTGTACGTGGCCTCGTCGCTCTCGATGCGGATGAGGTTGGGGTCCACGGCGTTCAACCCGCGGAACACCGTCTCCACGTCCAGTGCGTCGATGGCGGGGTCCCCGGCGTGGCGCTTGAGCTCCGGGAGCGCCCACGTCCAGAACGGGCGGCCGCGCGCCACGAAGTTCTCCCACATCCGCGACTGGCTCTCGTGGATGCCCATGCTGGCCGCCTCCGCCAGCGGCTGCCCGAACTGCTCCGCCTTGGGCAGCCCCTGCTCGTACAGCCCGTGCCCCGTCTCGTGCACGGTGCCGTGCAGGGCGCTGAGCATCTCCCCGGCGTCGTAGCGCGTGGTGAGCCGGGTGTCGCCGGGGCCCACGCCCTCGCAGAACGGGTGCGTGCTCACGTCCAGCCGCCCCGCCGCGAAGTCGAAGCCCATCCGCTCCACCACGCCGCGGTTGAACGCCGCCTGCTTCTCGATGGAAAGCGGGGTCTTCATCCACTCCGTGGACGGCATCCGGCCGTTCTCCCGCAGCTCGCGGATGAGCGGCACCAGCCCCGCCCGCAGCTCGCCGAACACGCGGTCCAGCTCCGCCGCGCGCATCCCCGGCTCGTAGGTCTCGAGCAGTGCGTCGTACAGCTCGCCGCCCGCGGGCACGCCGTGGTATTCCGCCGTGCGCCGGTTGAGCGCCACGAGCTTTTCCAGCCACGGGGCAAACGATGCGAAGTCGTTGGCCTCGCGGTGCTCGCGCCACGCGTGCATGGCGCGCGTGGTGGTCTCGGCCGTCTCGCGCACCAGCTCCGTGGGGAGCTTGGTGGCGCGGTCGTAGTCGTGCCGAGCGTTGCGCAGGTTGGCCGCGGCGTCGGGGTCCGCCTGCGTGTCCGCGTCCGCCTCGCAGCGGGCAATGAGCTCGCCCAGGGCCGGGGCGGTGCGCCGCTCGTGGGTGAGCGCGCTCAGGATGGAGGCCTGGTCGCCGCGCAGCTGGGCGCCGGCGGCCGGCATCATCACCTCCTGGTCCCACCCCAGCGTGGAGCTGATGGAGGTAAGCACGGCGATCTCGCGCAGCTCACCCAGCAGCGCGCGATAGGGGGTCGTGGGTTGGGCGGCGGAATCCGGCATGGTGGCGTGGACCAGGGTCGAAAGAAAGAATGCGATCCGGATGATGATCGCGCGGAACCGCGTGCCGCGCACGGCACGGGCCACGGCGCGCGGGGCAGGGGACGGACCATGGCCACATCCACCCCGCGCCGGTCCAAAGTGCGCCATGCGGGGCCCGTGCGCGAGGGGGACCGCGCCTGCCGTGGACCGCTTGGGAACGGACGGCGCCCAGTCGCGTCTGATCCGGGATACGGTTGCAGAAAAATCTTGCACTCGCGACGAACCCGGATTATTCCTTTTCGACGACCGCAGTGCTTCCCGCAGTTCATCCATCCCATTTAAAGACGGAGGAGCAACCACCATGACGGATCAAAGACCCCCCATCCGCCCCCTGTACGCCACCGCCATCCAGGAAGCGCGCGCCTCCGGCGACCAGCAGGCCATGCAGGAGGTCCTGGACCGGGCCGAGCGCGAGGGCGCCACCGATCCCGAGATCCAGAAGGCGCTGGCGGAGCTGCGCGCGGAGCTGCATCGCATGCCCATCCAGGCGATGTACGGCGTGGCGCTGCAGCAGGCCCTCCGATCCGGCGACGTGGCCCAGATGCGCGCCCTGGCCGACCGCGCCGAGCGTGAGGGCGCCAGCGACCCCGAGATCCAGTCCGCGCTCGCCGACGTGCGCGCCGAGCTGTCCCGCCGCGGCAGCTGAGCCGGGTGTCTGCGTGGATGCCGGGCGCCGGTGCGCGCCCGGCATCCACGCATCCGTCCCACCGCGTCACCGCCTCCCGTCGCGGGCGGGCGGATGGCCATCACCCGACCGGATGATCCACGACATCCAGGGACTACGGTCCACGCTGATCCAGGCCGGCATCGCGACGGAGGCGGACCTCGCCGGCTGCAGCGCGGCGGAGATCGAGGCCTTGGAGCAGCGGCATGGGCCGCTCCCCGCGAGCTACCGGCAGGTCCTGGCGCTGATCGGCCATGGCGCCGGAGGGCTCGTGGACCGCGGGGAGTTCTGGATCTACGCGGACCAGATCGGCCGCATCCACGAGCAGGTGCAGGCGTATCTCGCGGACGTGCGGGACGAGGGCGGCGCCGTGCCGGACATCCCCCCGAACGCCTTTTTCATCAGCGCCCGCTACGGCGAGTACCCGCACTACGTCCTGACCGGCACCGCCCCGGACGCGGCCGTCCACGTCTTCAACTACGACGACGAGAGCATCGCGCAGGCGTACGATTCGGTATGGGACTGGATCACGGCCTTCGTGAAGGATGCGCAGTTCTTCCTGGCGCTCGGCGCATCCCGCGGCAATCCGCGCCCCTGATCCCCGCGCCGGACCGGCAGATCATTTCCGCAGGAGACCATTCATGACGGACGTGCTGCAGTCGCCCCGCCTTCGCTCCGCGTCGGACTTCGTGGACCACGTGCCGGTGCACGTGGTGTGGGAGATCACGCTGGCGTGCAACCTCCACTGCCAGCACTGCGGCTCGCGCGCCGGCAAGCGCCGCCCGGGCGAGCTGACCACGGACGAGTGCCTGGAGGTGGTGGAGTCGCTGGCGCGGCTGGGCACGCGCGAGGTCACGCTCATCGGCGGCGAGGCGTTCCTGCGCAAGGACTGGACGGAGATCGTGCGCGCCATCCGCTCGCACGACATGTACTGCGCCGTGCAGACGGGCGGCTGGGCGTTCACGGCCAAGCGCCTGGAGGACGGCATCGCCGCGGGGCTGCAGGGCGTGGGCGTCTCCATCGACGGCATGCGCGAGATGCACGACCGGGTGCGCGGCGTCCGCGGCGCCTGGGACAACGCGCTGGACGTGCTGCGCCGCGCCCGCGACGCCGGGCTGAACCGCAGCGTCAATACGCAGATCGGCCCCGAGACGGCCGGGCAGCTGCGCGAGCTGATGCACACCATCATCGACGCGGGGGCGAAGCAGTGGCAGCTGCAGCTCACCGTGGCCATGGGCAACGCGGTGGACAACGACGGCCTGCTCCTGCAGCCCTACCAGCTGCACACCCTCTTCCCCCTCCTGGCCGAGCTGGCGGACGAGGGCGCGGAGCGGGACTTCACCATGGTGGTGGGCAACAACATCGGCTACTTCGGGCCGTACGAGCAAACGCTGCGCGCCGTGTCCCATCCCGAGGTCCACTGGACCGGCTGCAGCGCGGGGCAGAACGTGATCGGCATCGAGGCGGACGGCACCGTCAAGGGCTGCCCCTCGCTCCCGACCATCGGCTATGCGGGAGGCAACGTGCGGCGGATGTCGGTGGAGGACATCTGGAACACGCGCCCGGAGATGCACTTCGGACGGCTGCGCGGGAAGGATGACCTGTGGGGCTTCTGCCGCAGCTGCTACTACGCCGACGTGTGCCGCGCGGGGTGCACCTGGACGTCGCACTCGCTGCTGGGGCGGCCGGGGAATAACCCCTATTGCCACCACCGCGTGCTGGAGCTGCGCAAGCAGGGGCTGCGGGAGCGCATCCGCAAGGTGGAGAACGCGGCCAACGCGTCGTTCGCCATCGGCCGCTTCGACCTGGTGCTGGAGGAGATCCCGGCGGACGAGGCGATGCCGGAAGGGCGCGTGGTGGATACGACGGACCGCGTGCTGGTGCCCCTGCTGCGCAAGCCCATCGCGGGGATGGACCGCGGGGCGTCGACGGAGGCCGGCCGGCTGCCGGAGGACCTGGAGATCTGCCGCGCGTGCAGCCGGCACATCTTCAAGCACGAAGTCGCCTGCCCGCACTGTGGCGGCGACGTGGCCGAGGCAAAGGCGCGCTACGAGGCCGACCGCGCCCGCCGCTACGCCGCCATGCAGCGCCTGACGATGCTGCTGGACCGCCAGAAGCTGGAGCGGGAGTCCGCCGCGGTGGCGGAGCATGCCCCGGCGGAGCCCGTTGCGGTCGCCGTCGGCGGCTGACGATCCGCGTCATTCCGACGGCCCCGCCGTCCTGAATCGCCCGACGCTTGTTGTCCTGAGGGAGCCGCCGCGCGGACCCTGCCCGTGCACGGACTGTGGCGGCGACCGAAGGATCTGCTGTCCCGTGCTCGGCCCTGGCCCTTGGGCATCGTGCCTCCAGCCGCGCGCAGGAAAAGCCTGGGAGGGCAGGGCCGGTCGCCTTGTCGGATCGGGGCGGCGCGGGGAGGCCTGGGGCCCGGGAGCGGCGGTCGTGGGGCGGCAGAGGAGATCCTTCGGTCGGCGCCGTGGATCGCGGCACGGGATGGACCGGGCGGCGCCTCCCTCAGGAAGACAACGAGGTGGTCGATCGTGACCAACGGCAGAAGCCCCGTCCGGCGTCGCGTAAAGCGGTGCGGGACGGGGCTTCTCGTCGGGGCGGAGAATCGAGCCGCTGCTACACGCGCAGCTCGGGCGCGGCGCCGCCGACGGCGTCGGGGTAGCGGGCCAGCACGGGGGCGACCCACTCCTCCAGGAACTCGTCCACCTGCTGCGGCGCGCGCCCCACGTACAGCTCCGGCCGCAGGTCCTCCTCCAGCTCCGCCCGCGTCACCCCGAACGATTCGTCCGCCGCGATGCGGTCCATCAGGTCGTTGGGCTTTCCGTGCTGCTTGACCTGCAAGCCTGCCTCGATGGAGTGCACCCGCACCCGCTCGTGCAGGTCCTGCCGGTCGCCGCCGCGCTTGGCGGCGCGCATCATCAGGTTCTCGGTGGCCATGAACGGCAGCTCCTCCATCAATCGCCGCCGGATCATCTCCGGGTAGACCACCATCCCCGACGCCACGTTGTGCATCAGCAGCAGCACCGCATCCACCGAGAGATACGCCTCGGGGACGGCGATGCGCTTGTTGGCCGAGTCGTCCAGCGTGCGCTCGAACCACTGCGACGCCGCCGTGAACGCGGGGTCGATCACCAGCGCGATGGCGTGTCGCGACAGGGCGCCGATCCGCTCCGACCGCATGGGATTGCGCTTGTACGCCATGGCCGACGAGCCGATCTGGTGCTCCTCGAACGGCTCCTCCACTTCCTTGAGATGGCTCAGCAGCCGGATGTCGTTGGCGAACTTGGACGCGGACTGCGCCACGCCCGCCAGCGTCGCCAGGCAGGCGTAGTCCACCTTGCGCGGATACGTCTGCCCGCCCACGCCGTAGACGCGCTCGAAGCCCATCTTCTGCGCGATGAGCCGCGTCAGCCGCTCCGTCTTTTCCCCGTCGCCCTCGAACAGGTCCATGAAGCTGGCCTGCGTCCCCGTCGTCCCGCGCGAGCCGTGGAAGCGCAGCGTCCGGATGCGGAACTCCACCTCCTCCAGGTCCAGCAGCAGGTCCTGGATCCACAGCGTGGCCCGCTTGCCGACCGTGGTGGGCTGCGCCGGCTGAAAGTGCGTGAAGCCCAGCGTGGGCAGGTCGCGGTGCGTGCGCGCGAAGCCGGCCAGGTTGGCGACCGCCGCCACGATGCGCCTCGCCACGAGCTTGAGCGCCTCGCGG
>DATING010000581.1:0-4409 GCA_035474555.1 Longimicrobium sp.
CCGATCCGCCGATCCGCCGATCCGCTGATCCACTGATCCACTGATCCACTGATCCACTGATCCACTGATCCACTGATCCACCGATCCACCGATTCGCGGAATCCACTGGTCGCACATCGGCCCTGTCCGTCGTCTCCCCACCTCCCGCGCTCCCGCCGATCCGTCCATGTGGCCCGTCGTTCTCCTCTTCAGCGTCTTCTGGATCGCGGATTTCCGCTACAAGCGCTACACGTGGGCGCAGTCGTTCGCCACGCTGTGCGTCGCGCTGGTGGTGCTGGTGCCGCTGGCCGCGTTCACGCCCGGCTGGCTGTGGAAGACGGTGCTGATGGCGTTCATGACGTATCCGTGGTGGCTCACCCTGGTCCTGGCGACGCGGACGCCGGTGGGCCGCGAGACACCGCTGCGGGCGTGGGAGCCGGGGGAGGAGGACGGCGTCGGGCCGGAGATGGCGGCGCTCATGGAGCAGCATGCCGCGGCGGTGGAGCGCGAGGGGCTCGTGCGTATCGGCCTCTATCGCGGGGACATGCCTTCGCCCGCCATGCCGACGCTGGTCGTGGTGCTGGAATCGCCGGACGGGACGGAGCTCGTGACGGTGATGGGCGTTTTGAACCACATCCTGCCGGGCACGGAGTCGGAGGTGCGCTACACGCACCTGAGCACGACCGTCTCCATGGTGTATGCGGACGGCCGCCGGCTCGCCTTTACCAACACGGAGCTGACGACGCCGAGCGCGCCCGGCACCGTGCTGGAGTCCTTTACGAGCGTGGACGATCCCGCGCGGCTGCTGCGGGTTGCCCGCGCGTACGCGGCGCGCCGGTACGGGACCGCTCCGCGCGTGCCCGTGCGCGGGGAGGCGTCCGTCCCGGAGTACTCGGCTGAGCGGCACCGCGCGAGCGTGCGGGCCATGACGGATCGTGGCCTGTACCGCCGGCGCGCGGACGGCAATTGGTACCCGACCCTGCGCGGCGCGCTGGTGATGGGCTGGGGGCTGCTCTTTCCCTTTCGGCAGATCGGCGGGCTGCGGCGGCGCATGCGCGAGCGCCGCATCCTGCGCGAGCTGGGGATGGAGGCTGCCGCCGCCGCGCCCTTCCCCCGCCCGCACACCCGGCACCCGTTCGACGTGCAGTGCGTCGCCGCGGTGGCCATCGCCCTCCTGCTCATCCTGCTGGATTGAGGTGGGGCGGGGGGGATCGAGGATCAGGAGATCGTGGATCGGGAGATCGGGGGATCGGTGATGGATCGGCATCCTGCACGGGCCCCCATGCGAATGAATTCGCCGCAACGACTACACGATGTCCGCCTGCGCGGACGGTCCGTCGCGGGCCCGTGCCACGCCACTGGCCGGGCACTCTGCCGGGTCGCTGTGGTGTCGGCGGAGGCCGACCGTGTGATGTTGTAGCCGCGATTTCGATCGCTTGTCTGGATGCCCGCGATCTTCGTCCCGTCCGCTTGCTCTCGATGCCGTTCCAATCCTGATCTGCCCAACGAAAACGGCGCCCGGCGAGAACTCTCGCCGGGCGCCGTCGTTCATCCACCGTGACCGCCGTGGCTCAGGCGGGGACGGGGGCCGGGGCAGCGGAGGGTTGCAGGTACTTGGAGCTCACCCAGCCGCTCACCCCGGTGGCCTGCACCACGATCTGCGTCCACCCGTCCTGCGCCTGCTGCGCGTGCACGGCCGTGCCCTGCGGCAGCGGCGCGCCCACGGTCGGGTTGCCGGCGCCGGGGCCGCTGCGCACGTTCAGGCTGGCGGCCGTGACGGTAAAGATCTGCCCCGTCGCCGCCGGCTGCACGGGCGCGGGCTGCGGCGTGGGCACCCCGCCCGGCACGGCGGCGATCACGCTGCCCCGCAGCACCGTCTCCAGCTTCTGCGCGTACCCCGCGATGCGGTCCGCCTGGTCCAGCCCGTTGATGATCTTGCGCGCGTTCACGTAGTCGCAGGTGCTGGCGTTGATGAACCGCGACAGCTTGGCCCCCGTGAACGAGCCCGTGCGCATGCCGTACGACATGATGCCGTAGGCGATGTCGGCGTCCAGCGCCAGCGACGGCTCGTACAGCAGCCGGTTGCCCAGCACCTTGCCCATGTTGCGGTAGTTGTAGTCCCACGTGAGCTGCACGTACCCGCGGCCGTAGTACACGTTGCTGTAGCTCTTGCCCGCCGGGTCCGTCACGGTGACGGGCTGGCCGTACTTGTGGCCCTTGCCCTTGCCGTACTCCTCGATGGGCCGCCACGTCCCCGCGCACTCGTGCTTCACCGTGGCGAACATGTACGCCAGCCAGCGAAGGTCCGTGATCTCCGAGTCCGCCTCCGCGGCAGAAAGCAGCGCATCCAGCCCCGCGCGCTGGCTGTCGTTCAGCGCGCCGAACGCGGACGTGTACGCGGCATAGAACTTCTGGCGGTCGAATCTCATGCGGAAGGTCTCGCGAGAGGGGATGGATGCGGGGAGGCGATGCCGGCGCGGATGGGGGAGGCCCCGGGAGGGCGGGTCGCGCCGGCGCACCAAGATCACACGGATGCTCCACCCTGACAACCCTTTCCGGTGGATGGGGATACGATCCGGTCCGCAGATTGCCGAAAGGTGCACACGGGGAACGCGCGAGAGAACCTGGACGCGGAGGGGCGGATGATCCGGTACGGACCGGCGGGGTGGATGTACGACGACTGGGCGGGCGTGGTGTATCCCGCCCCCAAGCCCAAGAAGTTCGATCCGCTGGCGTACCTGGCGGGGTACTTCGACACCATCGAGATCAACTCCACCTTCTACCGCCCCGCCGCGCCCACCACCGTGGCAAGCTGGCTGCGCCGGGTGGAGCACAACCCGCGCTTTCGCTTTGCCGTCAAGCTGTCGCAGCGCTTCACGCACAAGCGCACCACCACCTGGACGCCGGACGAGGTGGACGAGGTGCGCGCCGGCTTCGATCCCATGCTGGAGAGCGGGCGGCTGGGCGCGGTGCTCATCCAGTTCCCCTGGTCGTTCAAGCGCACGGACGAGAACCGCGAGTGGCTGGACGACCTGACGCGGACGTTCGGGCACTACCCGCTGGTGCTGGAGGTGCGCCACGAGACGTGGAACACGCCCGCCCTCTTCGGCGCGCTCACGGAGCGGGGGATCGGGTTCGTGAACATCGACCAGCCGCAGTTCAAGAACTCCATCAAGCCCACGGCCCACGCCACCTCGCCCGTGGGATACGTGCGCGTGCACGGCCGCAACTACCAGGACTGGTTCCGCGCCAAGGCCGGCCGCGACGAGCGCTACGACTACCTGTACACCCCCGACGAGCTCAAGCCCTGGGCCGACCGCACCAAGGAGATCGCCGCCGAGCCGCAGACGGAGGACGTGTTCGTGGTCACCAACAACCACTTTCGCGGCAAGGCCGTCACCAACGCGCTGCAGCTCCAGTCCATGGTGGAGGGCCGAAAGGTGCCCGCGCCGCCGCCCCTGTTCAACGAGTACGGCGAGGCCCTGGAGCCCTACGCCGAGCCGGCCGCGGCGGAGTAATCGTATACCAGATCCGCAAAAAGAATGGGCCTCACGCAGAGACGCAGAGGCGCGGAGAGAAAACAACAGGAGAAACGAGGAGCAGAGGCCGCCGCTCCTTCTTCTCTTGTCTCTGCGTCTCCGCGTCTCTGCGTGAGACGGTTGTTTTCTCGGATTCGGTATGACCTCGGCCGGGCAGCAGCGGCCGGCAGGGCGCCCGGGCGGACGCGACCCGCACACGGGCGGAGCCCCCGGCGCGGACCCGCCGTGCGAGCAGGCTTGTTCGCGGCGTCCGTTCCCGGTAAATTCGCCGGGCCCTTCCGCGAGCAATCCCGCCCGATCGGCATCCGTTCCATCCGCAGTCCCCCCGAGAACTACCATGCGAGCTCACCTCCCGCTGCTGGCCATCCTGCTGGCCGCGGCCGCCCCGGCTGCCGCGCAGGCCCCCGTCATCACCGAGGCCGGCGATCCCTCCGTCCGCAGCGATACCGTGTACCGCCTGGCGGTGGACCGTGCGGACTACCCCGAGGAAAGCTACGTCGTGCTGCTGGACGACGGCGTGGTGCGCCGCGAGGCCGACGGCACCGGCGTGGTCACCTACCGCACCGTGGCGCAGATCCTTACCCCCGACGCCGTGGAGAACTTCGGCGAGCTCAGCTTTGGCTGGGACCGCGGGCGCGAGCGCTTTCGCCTCAACTGGGTGCGCGTGATCGACGCCAAGACGGGGCAGGTGATCAGCGACAAGCCCGTGCACGAGCAGGAGAGCCTGGCCGAGGTCTCGTTCGATGCGCCCGTGTACACCGACCAGCAGACCAAGCGCGTGTCGCTGGGCGGCGTGGCGGCGGGCACCATCGTGGACTACAGCTACACCACGGAGACGCTGCAGCCCGTGCTCCCCGGCGACTTCGCGCAGTTCTGGGCCATCCACACGGG
>DATING010000582.1:0-1552 GCA_035474555.1 Longimicrobium sp.
GGAAAGGCCTCTTCCGGCATGAACAGGTACGCGGGGCTGTACTGCGACTCCAGCGTCTCCCACGGCGTGGTGCCCGCCAGGTAGCCGCCGATCAGCGCGTCCAGCGTCGCGAGCGTGTCAGCCATGCGCGGGGCCCCCGCTGTTGCCGGACGCGGCGCGCGTGGCCTCCACCACCAGCGTCTCGTAGCGCACCACGCGCCCGTCGCCCACGGCGTCCGCGTGGCGCTCGATGCCGCGCAGCATGGCGTGGTCGCTCTCGCCCACCTCGCAGCGGCGCACGTCCGCGAACCCCGCCGCCCGCAGCCGCTCCGCCAGCGTCTCGTACGAGTAGATGAACTGGTGCCCCGACGCGTCGTCCGGGCCGAACTCGCGGAACATGGCGTTCACCACGCGCGTGGCATCGGGCGAGGGGAGGCCCAGCATGCGGGAGATGTACGCCACGTAGTACGTCTCCTCTTCCCCCAGCGGCGACAGCGCCAGCCGCGCGATGCGGTGCAGGTCCGGCGTGGCGATGCGCACCACGCCTCCCGGCCGCAGCACGCGAAAGCACTCCGCCAGCATCCAGTCGCCGGCCTCCTGCGGGATGTGCTCGATCTGGTGCTCGCTGTAGACGAACTGGAAACTGGCGGAGGGGATGGGAAACGGCTGCGTGGCATCCAGGTACTCCACGATGCCGCGGCGAAACACGTGCACGTCCGTGTTCATCCACCCCGGCAGCACGTTGTGCCCCGTCCCCAGCTGTAGCGCCGGCGTCCGCGTCCCCGCCAGGTACCGGCCGATGGCCCCCTGCCGCGTGGCCCGCGAAACCACGCGCCGGCGCATCAGCTCCAGCTGGTACACGCCGTGGGAGCGCGCCATCACCCAGCGCGCCAGGCGGACGTGCGGCGCCAGCTCCTCGCCCGCCGGCGCGTCAGCCATGGGCCACACACGGTGCGCCGGGCGCCGGCAGGTCGCGTGCGAGGCCGTCCGCGCGGGGAATGTCGATCGGCTGCATGGGAAGACGGCGGGAGGGTGGATGGCGTGCGCGCGCAATGTAAGCCCGCGCCCCCGCCCGTTCAACCGAGCCGGATAGCGACGAAGCGGCAGACACCGGTCTGATAGGCCGATCGGGACCGGGGTGGCGGTCGAGAACGGAAATCCGCCCGCGCCGTGTCCGCGGAGGCGGACAGCGTGAAGTTGTAGCCGCGAATTCATTCGCTCCGGACGGGACCCCGCCCCCCGGACCTCGTCGCCCCGCCATCCCTACCTGCGTCCTCCCGCCCCGCCCTCCACCCCATCCGCCCGGCACCCATCCCCGAATCCGCCCATCCCGAAACCGTCCTAACCTGGCCCCGGAACCCTTCTTGCGACGTCCGTTCCGTGCCGGCTCGTCGGCAGTCCCAGTCCCAATCGAGAATCATGAAGGGCAGCTACGACCTCGCCCTCGTCGCCTTTTCCATCCTGATCGCGTTCATCGCCTCGTACACGGCGCTGGCGCTGGGCGCCCGCGTCCATGCCTCCCGCGGCCGCTTTCGCCTGGCGTGGCTGGCCGGCGGCAGCGTGGCGCTGGGCA
>DATING010000583.1:0-7716 GCA_035474555.1 Longimicrobium sp.
GTCCGGCCTGCCTGGTACGCGTCCTCCCATCGCCCCCAGATCGCCCAATCCTCCAGGGCCAGCTCCAGGATCTCGGCCGACACGGGACACAGCAGGAATCGGTGGTCGGGATCCCAATCGTCCAGGTCGTCGCGCCACAGCGACAGGAACGCGTGCGGAACGCCGCCCCAGTCCGCGAACCCGGAGCGCGGCCCGTCGTAGTACTCGTGGATGATGTACACGCGCTCGAACGCCCCCACGATCTCCATCGGCCCCTACCCCTGCCCGAACAGCAGCGCGCCGACGGCGGCGCGGGACGAGACGCCCAGCTTGGCCAGCACCTGCTCCGTGTGGTTGCGGGCCGTGTAGTAGCTCATCTCCAGCCGCGTGGCGATCTCGGCGTTGCTGCACCCCTCGCCGATGAGCCGCGCCACCTCCGTCTGCCGCGCCGTCAGCCCGTAGCGCTCGCGCAGCGCCTCGTCGCTGATGGGGCCCGGCCGGGGCGCGGCGTCCGCGGCTGGAGCGGTGCCCGTCGCAGGAGCAGCCGGCGCGGCGCGGCGCAGCAGGGCGCTGATGCGCGCCATCAATTCCAGGATGCTGAACGGCTTGGTGACGTAGTCGTCCGCGCCCAGGCGAAACCCCTGCAGCTTGTCCGCCTCGTCGCGCCTGGCGGAAAGGATGAGCACGGGCGTCTGCACGCCGCGGCCGCGCAGCTCCTCCAGCACCGTGTAGCCGTCGCGGTCGGGGAGGCCGAGATCGAGCACGATGAGCGCGGGATGGTCGCTGGTGGCCACGGCCAGCGCGTGCGCCGCCTTGGTGGCCAGCGACACCTCGTAGCCGTCGTACTCCAGGCTGCGCTGCAGCCCTTCGGCGATGTCGAGGCTGTCTTCGACGACGAGAATCCGGCTCATGGATGCGATCGCGAGGGAGGGGAGGGGACGGTCATCCGGCGGCCAGCGCCGAGATCCAGCTACGCGACTGCTCCGCGGCCTCGATGGCGCGGGGATCGCCGGCCAGGGGGAGCGTAAAGACGAACGTGGAGCCGCGGCCGGCCTCGCTTTCCACCCAGATGCGGCCGCCGTGCGCCTCCACCAGCCCGCGGGCGATGGAAAGGCCCAGCCCCAGGCCGCGCCGGTCCGCGTGCCGCGCCTGCCAGAACGCGCCGAAGATGTGGGGCACCTGCTCCGGGGGGATCCCCGGCCCCGTGTCCGCCACGCTGAAGCGCACCTCGCCCTCGCCGGGCGCGCACGCCAGCGTCACGGCGCCCCCGCGCGGGGTGAACTTGACGGCGTTGCCCACGAGGTTGGAGACCACCTGCACCACCCGCGCGCCGTCCGCGTGCACGGCCGGCAGCCCCTCCGCCGCCCGCACCTCCAGCGACAGCCCGTGCACGGTGGCCAGGGGCGCCAGCGCGCCGGCCGCCTCCTCGAGCAGCGCGGCGGGGTCGCGGGGCATGGCCTCCAGCGAGAGCGAGCCGCGCTCCATCCGCGACACCTCCAGCAGGTCCTGGATCAAGCCGTCCATCCGCCCCGTCATCCCCACGATGCGCTCCAGCCCGTCGCGCTCGTAGGCGCCCGCCGTGGGGCGCAGCATGGAGCCGATCATCTCCGCCTCCATGCGGATGGCCGTGAGCGGGTTGCGCAGGTCGTGCGCGACCACGGCCAGCGTGTGCTGCCGCGCCTCCGTGGCCGCGCGCGCCTCGCCAAAGAGGCGCGCGTTCTCCACCGCCATGGCCGCGCGGCGCCCCAGCTCCTCCGCCAGCGCCACCTCCTGCGCCCCGAAGCCGGCCCCCGGCCTCGTCCGTCCCAGCACCAGCCGTCCGACCGCGCGCCCCGCGGCGTGCAGGGGGACGACGAGCGCCGCCGCCGCCGGGCACAGCCCCAGCAGCGCGGGCACTTCCCCCTCGTCCGCCGTCCGCGCGCCTTCGCCGCGCGCGTCCACGGCGGGCGTCACCTCGCGCAGCCGCGTCTCCTGCTCCGGGTCGGCGTGCGTGGCCGCCGCGCGCACGGCGCCGCCCGCGTCCAGCAGGTCCACCACGCAGCACTCCGCCAGCCGGGGAACCACCAGGCGGGCCAGCTGCGCCACGGCGGTCGCGGCGTCCAGCGAGGCGTTCAGCACGCGGCTGGCCTCTGCCAGCAGCTCCGCCGCCTGCCGCGCCAGCCGCTGCTGCGTGTACAGCACCCGCGTTTCCAGCAGGTTGTGCACGCGCAGCAGCGCCTCCGTGGCGTCGATGGGCTTGTTCAAGAAGTCCTTCGCCCCGCTGGAAAGCGCGCGCTCCTTGGCCTCGGGCGTGGCGTCCGCCGTCAGCACCAGCACGGGGCGAAAGTCGTCCGCCGGGGTGCGCGCGCGGATGTCGGCCAGGACGGCGAAGCCGTCGCGCCAGGGCATGTGCAGGTCCAGCAGCACCAGGTCCGGCGCGTGTTCCTCCCACAGGGGGATGGCCTGCCGGGCGTCGGAGGTACGGACGATCCGGCCGTATCCCTCCCCCTCCAGCAGCACCTCCAGCAGGTCCAGGTTGGCTTCCTCGTCGTCCACCAGCAGCAGCGTACAGCCGAGCACCGCGTCCGTCATCGCAGGTCCGGGGGGGCGGGGAGATGGGCTTCCAGGGTCGCCAGGAAGTCGTCCAGGTCCAGCGGCTTGGTAAGGTACGCATCCGCCCCGGCAATGCGCAGCCGGTCCAGCGAGTCGCGCGTGGCGTCCGCGCTGATGACGACCACGGGGATGTCCGCCGTCCGCGCGTCGGCCCGCAGGCGGCGCAGCACCTCTTCCCCGGAGATGTCGGGAAGGTGCAGGTCCAGCAGCACCAGGTCCGGCCGGTGCTCGCGCGCCAGCTCCACCCCGAACCGTCCCTGCAGCGCGGGCACCAGCTTCCACCCCGGCCGCAATTGGAGGAAGGTCTCCACCAGGCTGAGGTTCGCGAGGTTGTCCTCCACGTACAGCAGCGTGGCCGCGCCGTGCTCCGCCTCGTCCGCGGGGGCGGGGATCCCCGCGTCCTCCGCGCGGCGCACGGGGTCCGTCGCGCTCAGGAGGCCCAGGCGGAAGACGCTCCCCTCCGGCCCCGTGCGCTCCAGCTCCAGCGTGCCGCCCATGGCCTCCGCCAGGCGCAGGGAAAGCGCCAGCCCCAGCCCCGTCCCCTCCACCTCCGTCTGCTCCGCCCCCAGCCGCGCGAAGGGGGTAAAGAGCTGGTGCAGGCGCGATTCCGGGATGCCGCGGCCCGTATCCTCCACCCGCAGCCACACCCGCGCCTCGCCGTCGGGTCCCGCGGGCTCCGTCTCGCAGGTCAGGCGGACGTGGCCCTCCGGGCGGTTGTACTTCACGGCGTTGGAGAGGAGGTTCAGCAGCACCTGGGTCAGGCGCTGCCGGTCGGCGCGCACGTAGCCGTCGCGCCCCGTGCTTTCTCCCTCCTGCACCTCGATGCCGCTCTGCTCGGCCAGGGGGCGCACGATGCCCACGGCCTCCTGCATCACCGTGCCCACGTGGACGGGCTCCAGCGAGAAGCTCTGCCGCCCCGCCTCGATGCGGGCGATCTCCAGCACCTCGTTGATCAGGCGCAGCAGGTGCCGGCCGGCCTTGAGGATGTGCTGCACGTGCTTCTGTTGGTCCGCACGGGGCTCCGCGCGCGCCAGCACCTGCCCGAAGCCCAGGATGGAGTTCATGGGCGTGCGCAGCTCGTGGCTCATGCGCGACAGGAACTCGCTCTTGGCCAGGTTGGCGCGCTCGGCTTCCGACCGTGCCTTTTCCGCCGCCAGGGTGGCCTCGCGCAGGGCCTCTTCGGCGTGCTTGCGCTCCGTGACGTCGCGGATGTTGGAGACGAAGCCGGATTCCGGGTCGCCGTCCACCACCATCCGCCCCACGGCCTCCAGGTGCCGCCACGAGCCGTCCGCGTGCAGGAACCGGTACTCCGCGAAGCCGGTACTGCCGGGCTCCCCCATCACGGAGAGGATGGCCTGCACGACGGCGGGCACGTCGTCCGGGTGCATCATCCCGAACGAGTTGCGCCCCTCCAGCGCCTCCGGCGCGTAGCCCAGCACGCGCTGCACGGACGGGCTCAGGTACGACATGGTGCCGTCCGGGCCCAGGATGCAGGTGATGTCGTGCGCGTTCTCGATCAGGCGGCGGAAGTGCTCCTCGCGCTCCTGCAGCGCCTGCTCCGCCAGCTGCCGCTCCGTGACGTCGCGGATGTTGGCGACGAGTCCCCCGTCCGCCGACTCCGGGGAGAGCGTGCGGCCGATGGCTTCCACCGTCCGCCACGCCCCGTCGCGGTGGCGAAAGCGGTACTCCACCGTGCGGCTGGTGCCGGGCTCCGCCAGGATGGCCGACATGCTCTCCACCACCCGCGCCACGTCGTCGGGGTGGATGAACTCCCAGGCGCTGCGCCCCGCCATCTCCTCCCGGCTCCATCCCAGCAGGCGCCGGAACGAGGGGCTCTGGTACGTCATGGCCCCCAGCGGGTCCAGGATGCAGGTGATGTCGTGCGCGTTCTCGATCAATCGCCGGAAGTGCTCCTCGCGCTCCTGCAGCGCCTGCTCCGCCCGCTGCCGCTCCGTGACGTCGCGGATGTTGGCGACGAGGCCGCCCTCCGCCGTGTCGGGGCGGAGGGTGCGGCCGATGGCCTCCAGCATCCGCCACTCGCCGTCCTTGTGGCGAAAGCGGTACTCCACCACGCGGCTGCTCCCCGGTTCCGCCAGGATCTCCGCCATCTGCGCCTCCACCCACTCCGCGTCGTCCGGGTGGATGTACTCCCCCACGGGGCGGCCGATGAGCTCCTCCGGCTCCCATCCCAGCAGGCGCACCAGGGAGGGGCTCTGGTACGTCATCATCCCCCGCGCGTCCATGATGCAGGTGATGTCGTGCGCGTTCTCGATCAGGGCGCGGAAGTGCTCCTCGCTCTGGCGCAGCACCTCCGCCATCCGCACCCGCTCGGTGATGTCCAGGCTGTAGCCGATGATGCGCTGCACCTCGCCCCGCTCGTCCAGCACGGGGAGCGAGCGGCGGATCAGGTGGCGCTGGCCGCCGTCCGGGCCGCGGATGGTTTCTTCGAACTCCGTGGTCTGCCGGGTGCGCAGGGCGCGCTGCAGCCCGTCCTGCCGCTTGGCCGTGGTCTCCGCCGGCAGCCCCTTGCGTTCGCCGTACTCCGCGACGGACTTGCCCATGGCCCAGGCGCGGACCTCCGGGTCGCGGATGGAGTTGGGGCTGGCGTAGGTGTAGCGCAGCTCCGTGTCGAACACGGCCACGCCGCTTTCCAGCGAGGCGATGATCTCCTCGAAGAACGCCTTCTGCCGCACCACTTCCGCCTCCGCCTCCTTGCGGGCCGTCACGTCGCGGTAGGCGCTGATGAGGGCCAGCCGGCGCCCGCCGGCATCCAGCTGCGGCACGACGACGGCATCGGCCACCCCCGCGCTCCCGTCCGCGCGGACGAAGGGCATCTCCCCCGACCAGCTGCCGTCCCGCTCCACGGCGGCCATGATCTCCGCGGCGATCCCCGGCTCGCGCCCGGGGAGGGCGACCACGCCCCCCGCACGCCCCACGGCGGCGGGGTGGTGGTAGCCGAACATGCGCTCCGCGGCCGGGTTCCAGTCGCGCACCCGGCCGTCCCCGTCGGTGATGACCACGGCCTCGGCCAGCGTCTCGAACACCAGGGCCTGCTGGCGCAGCGTCTCGGCCACCTGCTCGGCCTCGCGGCGGCGGCGCTCCAGCTCGCGCTCCGTCGCCTTGCGCTCCGTGATGTCGCGGACCACGGAGATCAGGCTGCCGTCCGCTAGGGGGACGATGCGGGCCTCGTACTCGTGGGGCGCGCCCGCGTCGCGCCGGTACTCCACCGTGGCCAGCTCGCCCGTGCGCGCGGCCTGCGCCAGCGCCTGGACCAGGCGCGGGGCCGCGTCCTCGGGGAGCAGCTCCTGCATCCGCATGCCCCGCAGCTCGCGCGGCGGCGAGTGCAGGGCGGCGGCGCGGCCCGCGCGGTGGTCGGTGATGGTGCCGTCCGGCTCGATGCGAAAGTACAGGTCCGGGAGGGCCTGGAAAACGCCCTCCAGCTCCTGCGTGCGCTCCAGCAGGGCCTCCTGCGCGGCCTCGTGCTCGGCGACTTCCTCCTCCAGCGCCTCGTTGGCCTCGGCCAGCTCGGCCGTGCGCTCGGTGACGCGCTGCTCCAGCTCCTCGTTGGCGCGGCGCAGGGCCTCTTCCGCCGCCTTGCGTTCCCCGATGTCGCGGACGAGCGCCAGCACGCGCGGCTGCCCCGCCAGCCGCACGGCCTGCAGGCTCACCTCGCCCCAGATGGGCGCGCCGGTCTTGGGATGGACGGACATCCACTCGAAGCGCTGCTCCTCGCCCTGCAGGGCACGGATCATCTGCCCGTGCGCCACCTCGGCCGTGTACGGCTCCGGCCCGTTCCAGATGACGGATGCGGCGTCGCCCCGCAGCTCCTCCAGGGTGGAATCCGCCAGGGCGCAGGCGCGGGGATTGGCATCCACCACCCGCCCCGTGGCGGGATCGGTGACGAAGATGGCGTCGCCGGAGGCCTCGAAGATGGTGCGGTAGCTTTCTTCCGACGCGCGCATGGCCGCCTCGGCCGCGCGCTGGTCGGTGACGTCCTGGTGCACCGTCACCACCTCCTCCACCTCGCCGTTGGGCCCGCGGATGGGGAAGTACGAGGCCTGCACCCAGCGCGGCCAGTCCAGCCCCGGGGGCGCCACGGCCCCCTCCACGATGTCGGCGGGATGAAAGAGGATGGCGGGGAGGATGACGGTCTCCCCCGCGAAGGCGCGGCGGACCAGGGCGCTGGTCTCCGGCTGCTCCACGTCGCGCAGGGGGTTGTAGCGCCGCACCTGCTCCAGCGTGAGCCCCCACAGCCGCTCGTACGCCGCGTTCACGCGGACGACGGTGCCGTCGCGGGCGTACACCTTGACCGAGTGGGGAAACTGCTCGAACAGGTCGCGAAAGCGGGCCTCGCTGGCGCGCAGGGCGTGGTCGGCCGCGCGGCGCTCCGTGACGTCGCGCGAGATGCCCACCATGCGCGGGCCGGTGCCGGCGGGGTCGGGAAGGAGCTTGCCCTGCGCGTGCATCTCGCGGACGGAGCCGTCCGGCCGCACCACGCGGTACGGAAAGCTGAAGGGGATGCCGGTGGCCGCAAGCCGCTCGCACTCCTCCGTCACCCGCGCGCGGTCGTCCGGGTGCACGCGCTCCAGGAACTGCGCGAAGGTCTGCGTCGCCGCGTCCTCCACCCCGTGGATGCGGCGCTGCTCGGGCGACCAGCGGATGGTGTCGGACGGCAGGTGCCACTCCCAGGTCCCCAGCCCCGCCAGCGCTTCCACCTCGTCCAGCGTGCGCTCGCGCTGCCGCAGCGCGTCCTCGGTGCGCCGGCGTGCGTCGCGCTCGGCCTCCAGCGCCTCCAGGGCGGCGGCGAGCGTGGCGCGCAGTGCGTCCTCGCCGCCCTGCACGGGCACGGCAAACGGGGGAGCGGCGGCGGCGGGGGAATGCGGGTCCATCGTTCGAGCTCGGGGAGGGGGACTGCGGGCGGGCCGCGGGAAGGAGGCGGTCCGGGCACAAATCTAGGCTGCACTTACAGATCGGACAAGACGATCCGCGCCCTCTTTGAAACGAAAGGGCCACATGTCGCATCGCACACTTGATTGCGCATGCGGAGTTTTACTGCTGTCGCACGGGGAGGAAACGGAGGCCAGGTAGAAATGAGGAGACTCGAACTGCTCCCCGTGGCCTCTTTCCCCCTGTGTGAGGCCTTCT
>DATING010000584.1:0-2330 GCA_035474555.1 Longimicrobium sp.
GCCCACCTGGTCCGCGCCCAGGTGCGGAAAGCTCACCCCCGCCACCACGCTGATGCGCGGATCACCCTCCACCATCGCCAGCACCTCGTCCGGCGAGGGCCGGTCGGGCGTGACGTCGTACGAGGTCAGCGCCACGGAGTGCGCCACGCCGTTCGCGTCCATCTGGGCGATGAGCAGCGCGTACCGCTCGGCCAGGGTGGGCGGGTCCGTGGCGCTGTAGCGGTTGAGATGGGTGTGGCAGTCGATGATCACCGGCGACGCGGGGTTCAGGTGTGGACGCGGGGGAGGCAGGGAGCGTACCACGTGCGGGAAAGTGCGGAAGTGCGGAAGTGCGGAAGTGCGGAAGTGCGGAAGTGCGGAAGTGCGGAAGTGCGGAAGTGCGGAAGTGCGGAAGTGCGGAAGTGTGGGCGGTGCCGTCGCGGAGGCGGGCGGTGGCCCTCCCCCGGCCTCGCTTAGGCTCGTCCACCCCCTCCCGCAAACTGCGCGGGAGGGGGTGTAGACTTCGACGGGCTCATCGGCAGCGGAGCAGGCATCCAGCGGGCTCGACCGATCGCAGTTCTCCCCCTCTCCGCGAGGAACCAGCCGGGAGGGGGTTCTCGCCCGTGCCGGGCAGCCGCCTCCGCCACGAAACCAGTCTCACCTCCCCCAGGGGTTTTTGGGGGAGGTCGCGAGGAACGAGCGGGAGGGGGCGCCGCTGGGGCTCCGCCCCGCTGAAGGAAGGTCTCTCCCTCTCCCGCGCAGTTTGCGGGAGAGGGAGCCGGGGGGTGAGGGGCCCCGCGCAGCGGGCGCCGTAAAAGCTGCCCTCGCCGAGGACGCGGCCTCGTTCGCGGGCGAGGGCGGCCGGGGGACATTTCGCCGCCGGGACGTTTCGCCGCCGGGGGGCGCGTGCTATTGTTTCGCCTGCCGCCCCATCCGTCCGGCGTTCTCCCGACACACGCACACGATCCCGCGCGCCAGCCGCCCGCTCCCACAGGTCCGGCTGCCGCGCGTCGCACATTCTATCGATGTCCTATTCGCTGTTCCCTCCCGCCGACGAGGCGCTGCACGCCGAGCCGGGGTCCGCCATGGCCCGGGCGCGCGACGCCCTGCGGGAAAGCGAGGCGTACTTTCGCTCGCTGGTGGAGAACGCCCGCGACGTCATCCACGTCATCAACGCCGACCGCACCACGCGCTACATCACGCCCTCCATCCAGCGCCTGCTGGGATGGGACCCGGAGGAGCTCATCGGCCGCAGCGTGATGGAGTTCCTGCACCCCGACGACGTGGAGCGCGTGCTCGATGCGCTGCGCCGGACGCGCGGCCAGCCAGGCGCGGGGCTGCCGCTGGAGGTGCGTGTGCGGCACCGCGACGGCGACTGGCGCATCTTCGAGGGTGTAGGCCGCAACCTCATCGACGACCCCACCGTTCGCGGCGTGGTGGTCAACTCGCGCGACGTCACGGAGCGCCGCCGCCGCGACGAGCAGATCCGCCGGCTGGCCGCCATCCCCCAGGAAAGCCCCAATCCCATCCTGGAGTGCGACCTGGGCGGCGCGGCCATCTACGTGAACCCCGCCGTCCGGCAGCTCATGGCGGAGATGGAGCTGTCCGATGCGCTCGCCCTGCTCCCGGCCGGCCACGCGCAGACGGTGGAGGCGTGCGTGTCCACCGGCGCGGGGACGCGGGGAGTGGAGGCGGCCGTGGGATCGCGTGTGTTCTCGTGGACGTACCACCCGCACGCGGCCCTGGGCGCCGTGCACGTGTTCGGCGAGGAGGTGACGGAGCGCAAGCGGGTGGAAGACCGGCTGCTGCACCACGCCCTGCACGATCCGCTGACGGGGCTCCCCAACCGGCACCTGTTCATGGAGCGGCTGGGGCGGGCCCTGGCGCGCTTTCACGGGGGCGAGGGCGGATTGTTCGCCGTGCTCTTTCTGGACCTGGACCGCTTCAAGGTGGTGAACGACTCGCTGGGCCACCACGTGGGCGACGAGCTGCTGCAGGTGGTGGCGGAGCGGCTGCGGGCCAGCGTGCGCATGAACGACATCGTCGCGCGCTTTGGCGGCGACGAGTTCGCCGTGCTGCTGGAGGAGCTGGTGGACGCGGACGAGGCCGGGCAGATCGCCGGGCGGCTGGGGCAGACGCTGTCCGCGCCCGTGAACCTGGGTGGCTACGAGGTGTTCACCAGCGCCAGCATCGGCATCGCGCTGTGCACCAGCGGGCTGGACCGGCCGGAGTACCTGCTGCGCAACGCGGACGTGGCCATGTACCGCGCCAAGGGGAGCGGCGCCAACCGGTACGAGGTGTTCGACCGGGCCATGCACGCGCAGGCCATGGCCCGCCTGCAGCTGGAGACG
>DATING010000585.1:0-2403 GCA_035474555.1 Longimicrobium sp.
GCCTGGCGGACCAGCTGCTGGCGGACGTGACGGCGGATGGGACGGCGGATGGGGTGGACGCGGAGACGGCGCTGCGCGGCACCGTGCGCTGGGCGCGGAGCTACGAGCGGGCCCGTGCGGTCTCGGCGGATGGGGCCTCGGAGGATGCGGGGCTGCGCCGCGGCGGGGCCTACCTCTTCTCCGGCGCCCTCACCGGCGCGGGCTACTCCATGATGGAGCACCTCGTGGGGCAGATGGAGGCGCGGATCGCCCTCGTGGTGGATCCCGCCATCCCGGAGCGGGCGGAGTGGGACGCGCACCTCGCATCCCACGCGCACCGCCACGACGCCACCACGCACACCATCAGCTGGCTGCGCGCGGCAGAGGCGAACGGCGTCGCGCCCCTCCTTCTCCGCGCGGGGACGGACGACGCGGCGGCGCTGCGGAGCGCGATCGGCCAGGCGCGGGCGGAGTTCGGCCGGCTGGACGGCATCGTCCACGCGCCGGGGCTGGGCGCGGCGGCGAGCTACGCGCCGCTCGCCACGTCCCCTGTCGAGCCCGTCGTCACGGCACTGGCGCGGCTCGACGGCGAGCTGGCTGCTCTGCGCGACGCCACGGCGGGCGCGGCGCTGGACTTCGTGCTGCTGCAAGGATCGACCGTCCCCGCGACCACCGGGACGGGCGTGGGCGGGGCGGCCGCGGCGTACGCGATGATCGACGGCTGGGCCCAGCGCGTGGCGGCGGACGGCGACGGGCCGTGGACGAGCGCCGGGTGGGACCGCTGGCGGGTGGACGGCGAGGAGGGCGGCGACGGCATCCACCCGGCGGAGGGCGTGCGCGCCTTCGGGCGGCTGGCCGCGCTGGCGGGGGAGCCGCGCGTGCTCGTGACCCCGGGCGACCCGGCGATGCGCGGCGCGCGCCCGTCCGCATCCACCGCGGCGAAGAAGGACGATGCGCTGCACGCGCGTCCGGAGCTGCGCACCGACTTCCAGGCGCCGGCGAGCCCCGCGGAGGAGAGGATCGCGGCCGTGTGGCGCGACCTGTTCGGCATCGCGGAGATCGGCGTGCGCGACGACTTCTTCCTGCTGGGCGGGCACTCGCTGCTGGCCATGCAGCTGGTGTCCCGCGTCCGCGACCTGTTCCAGGTGGACATCCCGCTCCCCGCCGTCTTCGAGGCGCCCACCATCGCCGGGCTGGCGGAGGTCGTCAACGAGGCGGTGCTGCTGGAGCTGGAGGGGATGAGCGAGGAGGACGTGATGAGCGAGCTGCACATCCACGGCTCCGGCGGCCGGGGCGGGGAAGCGGCCGTGGGCGAGGCCAGCCCGCACCTGCTGCTGGCGGCGCTGGACGAGCTCTCGGACGAGGCGCTGGACCGCCTGCTGGCCGGGGACTCTGATGAGGGGACGTTCCAATGACGGCGCCGGCGACCGCGGGCCTGTCGCGCGAGGAAAAGCAGGCGCTGCTGCGCACGAGGCTGGCGGAGCGCATCGCGAAGCCGCGCCGGGTGCCGTGCTCGTTCGCGCAGGAGCGGCTGTGGCTGATGGACCGCATGCACGGCGCGGGCGCGGCCTACAACCTCCACACCATGATCCTCGTCCCCGGCCGCATCGACGTGCCGGCCGTGGAACGCGCCGTGGGCGAGCTGGTGCGGCGCCACGAGGCCCTGCGCACCGTCTTCGCGGAGCAGGACGGCGCGCCCGTGCAGGTCATCCTCCCGTTTACCGGCTTTACGCTCCCCATCGTGGAGATGCCGGGCGCGGACGAGGCGGCCCTGCGCCGCTTTGCCGCGGACGAGACGGCCGTCCCCTTTGACCTGGCCACGGGCCCGCTCATGCGCGGGATGCTGCTGCGCCTGGCCCCGGACGACCACGTGCTGCTGCTGGTGATGCACCACATCGTCAGCGACGGGTGGAGCATGGGCGTGATCTCCGTGGAGGTGGCGGAGCTGTACGAGGCGTTCCGCAACGGGCGGCCGTCGCCCCTGCCGGAGCCGGGCTTCCAGTACGCCGACTACGCCGTGCAGCAGCGCGAGCGGATGCGGGGCGACGTGCTGGCAAAGCAGCTGGCGTACTGGCGCGAGCGGCTGGCGGATGCCCCGGCGCTGCTGGAGCTTCCCCTGGACCGCCCGCGCCCCCCCGTGCAGACGTACCGCGGCGCCGTCCGTCCCATCTCGCTCCCCCGCGTGGCGCTGGAGCGGCTGGAGGAGCTGGCGCGCACCGAGGGCGTCACCCTGCACATGGTGCTCTCCGCCTGCTTCCAGGTGCTGCTGTCCAAGTACGCCGGCACGGAGGACGTCGTGCTGGGCAGCCCCGTGGCGGGGCGCAGCCGGCGCGAGCTGGAGAAGCTGATCGGCTTTTTCGTCAACACGGTGGTGCTGCGGACGGACCTGTCCGGCGACCCCGGCTTTCGCGAGGTGCTGCGCCG
>DATING010000586.1:0-2918 GCA_035474555.1 Longimicrobium sp.
TGAACATCCCGCCGTACAGCAGGTTGCGGTGGAAGTCCGCCACCAGCGACCCGATGTAGCGCGCGCTGAACGGCTTTTGCCCGCCGCCGTCACGCCCCTGCAGGTGGTCCACCAGCTGCTGCTGCTCGGGGAACCACTTGCCGTAGTTGCCCTCGTTCACGCTGTAGATGCGCTGCGAGGGCGTGGGGATGCGGATGTTGGGGTGCGACAGCAGGAACTCGCCGATGCTGGGCTCCAGCGTGAACCCGTGCACCCCGTTGCCCGTGGTGTACACGAGCATGGTGGACGACCCGTACACCACGTACCCCGCCGCGACCTGCTTGTAGCCGGGCTGCAGGCAGTCCTCCATGCAGCCACGCTCGTGGTCGCTGATCTTGCGGTGCACGCTGAAGATGGTGCCCACCGACACGTTGGCCTCGATGTTGGACGAGCCGTCCAGGGGATCGAAGAGCACGCAGTACTTGCCCGTGGGAAAGCGCTCGGGGATGGGGATGAACTCCTCCACCTCTTCCGACGCCATCCCGCACAGGTGGCCCGTGTGGTCCAGGGCCTTGAAGATCACCTCGTGGGCGAACTCGTCCAGCTTCTTGACCTCCTCGCCCTGCACGTTCACCTCGCCCGTGTAGCCCAGCACGTCGGCCAAGCCCGCACGGCGAACTTCGCGCGCGATCATCTTGGCGGCGAAGGCGATGTCGTACATGATGTTGGAGAAGGCACCCGTGGCCTCGGGAAACTGGCGCTCCGCCTCGATGATGTGACGCTCGATGGTGACGACGGAATTGCTGCTCAAAGGGGCCTCGGGGGTACGGTTTTCTTGGACGCGAGGTACTGACGCTGCCGCGCGTATGCTTCTTCTTCGAACGGGTTGTGGCGATACCCGTGCTTCATCCGGCCCGCGACGTACTTCGCCGCGAACAGGGGGTCCTTCCACTGCTCCACGTGCACCAGCTCGTGCACGATCAGGTCGTCCGTAAGGGGATGCGTGGCATCGCACAGGATGGTGCGGCCAAACGTCACGGCCGCCGCCGGCATGCGCGATCCCCCCATGAACCACCCGCCCACCCGCGGCATGACCCCGCCGCGGCGCACGGTCACGCCCGGCGGCACGGGGTGCGGCAGGTCGCACGCCGGCACCCGCTCGCCCAGCACGCGGTCCATCATCCGGCCCAGCAGGCTCACGGCTCCACCTTCCATTGCGCGCCGCCCGGCTCCACCGCCACGCGCACCGTGCCGTCCTGGTCCGTGCGGGCGACCTCGATGTCCCGCGCGTCCAGCCGGCGCAGCACCTCGGCGTGCGGGTGCCCGTAGTCGTTGCGCACCCCGGCGCTCACCACCACGAGCGCCGGCTCCACCGCGTCCAGGAACGCGGCGGACGACGACGTGCGGCTGCCGTGGTGGCCGGCCTTGAGCACGTCGGCGCGCAGCTCCGCGCCGTAGCGGGCCACCAGCCGCTCCTCCACCCAGGCCGGCGCATCGCCCGTGAGGAGCGCGGAGAAACCGGCGTAACGCACGCGTATCACCGCGCTAATGTCGTTCGGATCGGCGGGAGCGTCAAGAACGTCCACGGCGGGCCACAGGAACTGGAGTTCCACCCCGTCTACTTGCAAAGTCCGATCCTGGCGTGCGGCAGCCCAGTCCACGCCCCGCTCCTCTGCCGCACGCAGCGTCTCCAGGTACACGGTGGAGCCCACGGGGAGCCCCGGCTCGATCACCTGCTCCACCTCCAGCCCGCGCAGGACGGCCGCGGCGCCCCCCACGTGGTCCGCGTGGGGATGGGTGAGCACCAGCGCCTCGATGCGCCCCGCCCCGCGCGCCCGCAGGTACGGCAGCACGCGCCGCTCGCCCGCGTCCCAGCCGTCGTCGCGCTCGCCGGCGTCCACCAGCAGCCAGCGGCCGGCGGGGGTGCGGATGGCGACGGCGTCCCCCTGCCCCACGTCGATGAAGACGATCTCCAGCCCCCCGTCCGCCGCCGTCCCCGCCAGGGGCAGCAGCAGGAACGCCGCCGCGGCGGCCATGGCGGCCACCGCCCACCGCACCCGGACGTGCATCCGCGCCGTGGCGTCCAGGACGAGGAGAAATACGAGACCCGCCGCCGCCCACAGCCACCACCGGGGCCGGGCCACGGCCGCGTGCCCGCCGGGGACGCGGAGGGCCACGTCCACCACCCACGTCAGCCCGTCCAGCGCCAGCCCCGCCCCGTCCGCCACCAGCCGCGCCACGGGCGGCGCCACGGGCTCCAGCGCCGCCGCCGCGCCAATGCCGATGAGCGCCAGGCTGGTGAGGGGGATGGCCGGCAGGTTGGCGGCGATGGACACGGGCGCCACCTGCCCAAAGTGGTGCGCCACCACCGGCGCCGTCGTGGCGAATGCGGCGATGCTCACGAGGGTCGATTCCACCAGCCAGCGCGCGGCGGGGTTCTTCTTCCACGCGGCCGGCACGCGCCGCATCAACGGCGCGCGCAGCAGGAGGATGCCCAGCACGCCCGCGAACGAGAGTTGGAAGCCGATGTCCAGCGCGGCCATGGGCTCCACCGCCAGGATGGCGAATGCCGCGGCGGAGACGATGGGGAGCGTGGCCGAGGGTCGCTGCAGCACGGTGGCGATCAGGGCCAGCGCCAGCATGATCCCCGAGCGCACGGCCGACGCCGGCGCGCCGATCACGGCCAGGTACACGGCGACGAGGACGATCGTCACCCAGGCGACGCCCCGGCGCGGCAGCCGCAGCATCCGCCCCAGCAGCACGAACACGGCGCCGATGAGCGCCACGTGCCCGCCGCTGATGGCCAGCAGGTGCACCAGCCCCGTCTGCGCAAAGCGGTCGCTGAGGGCGCGGTCCAGCGTCTCGCGCCGGCCCAGCAGCAGCGCATCCGCCAGCGGCCCGTGGCGGCCCATCAGCCGGTGCAGCTGCCGCTCCGTGCG
>DATING010000587.1:0-8408 GCA_035474555.1 Longimicrobium sp.
CCCAGCACGGACACGCCGCAGCCCAGCGCGCCGCCCGCGGCCACGCCCAGCCAGCCGTCGCGGCCGTCGGTGCAGCAGCCGCAACCGCAGCCGCAGCGGCCGCCCGTGGCCCAGCCGCAACGGCCCGCGCCGCAGCAGCAACCGCCGGCCGCGCGGCCGCCGGCGCAGCAGCCCAGCCGGCCCGTGCAGCAGCCGAGCCGTCCGGCGCCACAGCCCCAGCGCCCGCAGCCGCAGCGCCCGCAACCGCAGCCCCAGCCGCAGCGGCCTCCTGCACAGCAGCCGCCCCCGGTGCAGCAGCAGCAGCCGCCGCAGCCGCCGGTGATCCAGCCGCCGCAGCCGGAGCCGGAGCCGCCGGTGCTGATCACGCCGGTTCCGCGGCCGGATGCGCCGCGCGACACCATCTTCTTCCCCACCACGCCGGGCGCGGCGCGGCGGTAGGCGGCCCGATACGAACGCACGCACCCTCTCCCGCGGCATGCGGGGGAGGGTGCTGTCGTTTGGATCATGAGCGGGAGGAGCGGAGACCGAGCCCTCCCCCACCCGGGCTCGTAAACCTCGCCCACCCCCCCCCAAAAACCCTGGGGGAGGGTTGGGGCACGGGCGGGTTCCGCGCGCGGGGCGGGCAACCAGGCACGCGGAGTAGCCAGTTCCGTCCGGGCGGAGGAATGGCCCCACCCGCGATGCAGTTCTCCCCCTCTCCGCGAGGAACGAGCGGGGAGGGGGCCGGGGGGAGGGGCGCCCCGCCGGTGCACGACGCCCGCGACCCTGCACGACCCGCAGTTCTCCCCCTCTCCCGGCGCAGTTTGCCGGGGAGGGGGCCGGGGGTGGGGACTCCCTACCCCGCCGCCATCTCCACCGCGTCCATCGCCGCCACCATCCCCGCCGACTCGTCCGCCTCGGCCGTTTCCGGCGTCTCCTCGCGGTAAGCCAATCCCCAGTCGCTCATGGCGGCGATCACGGGGCGCAGGCGTTCGCCAGCCTCGGCGAGCGCGTACTCCACCTTGGGCGGGATCACGGGATAAACGGTGCGGATGATCAGCCCGTCCGCCTCCAACTCGCGGAGCTGCTGCGCCAGCATCTTGTGGGTGATGTCGCCCAGGGCGCGGCGCAGCTCGCTGTAGCGCAGGGTGCCGTCCTGGAGCTTCCACAGGATCAGCACCTTCCACTTGCCGCCGATGGCGCTCAGCGTGAGCTCCACCGGGCAAAAGTATCCGCGCCCCGCGATCTCGAAGTTGCACGGCATCCGCACCCCGCTCACCAAAAGGGTAGTATCGCACATTATCGTGCGTTCTTCCACAAACGATCCGTATCGATCTTATTCAATCACGCGGCAGGAATTAACCGGACATCGAACGACATACAGGGGAGCGGACCATGTACGTGATCACGGGAGCCACGGGCAACACGGGCGGGCGCATTGCCGAGGCCCTGCTGGATGCGGGACAGCCGGTGCGCGTGGTGGGGCGCAGCGCCGAGCGGCTGCAGGCGCTGGTGGATCGCGGGGCCCAGGCCGCCATCGGCGACCTGGAGGATGCCGGGTTCGTGGCGGATGCGTTCGCGGGCGCCACGGCCGTGTACGCCATGGTCCCACCCAACTTTGGCGCCGACGACTTTCGCGCCTACCAGAACCGGGTTTCGGACGCGCTGGTGGAGGGCGTGCGAAAGGGCGGCGTGCGGCGCGTGGTGACGCTCAGCAGCGTGGGCGCGCACCTGGAGGAGGGTGCGGGCGTGGTGCAGGGCATCCACGACATGGAGCAGAAGTTCGATTCGCTTCCCGGCGTGGACGTGCTGCACCTGCGCGCCACGTACTTCATGGAGAACCTGTTCATGCAGATCGGCTCCGTGAAGCAGATGGGTGCGTTCGGCGGCCCGCTGCGGGCGGACCTGCGCTTTCCCATCGTGCACACCAGCGACATCGCCGCGGTGGCTGCGCGGCGGCTGCTGGACGGCGGATGGACGGGCTCGCGGGCGGAGTACGTCCTGGGCGCCGAGGACGTGGACAACCGCCAGGTGGCCCGGGTGCTGGGCACCGCCATCGGCCGGCCGGAGCTCGACTATGTGGAGATCCCGTACGCCGATTTCCAGCAGGTGCTGGCCGGGGCCGGCGCATCGCCCAGCGTGGCCGCACTGTACACGGAGTTCATGCGGAGCATGAACGAGGGCCGCATCCTGGAGCAGGCCCGCCGCTCGCCGGAGAACACGACGCCCACGCGCCTGGAGGTTTTCGCCCCCGAGTTCGCCGGCGCCTTCTCGCACGCGTAGCTCGCGCGCGCCCCACCTGGGGCGGGTGGACCTGGCCCCGTCCGCACGAGCGAGGTCCCGCGCCCCCACCCGGGCTCGTAAACCTCGCCCACCCTCCCCCAAAAACCCCTGGGGGAGGGTTGGGGCACGGGCGAGTTCCGGGCGCGGGACGGGTTCCAGGCATGCGGAATAGAATCCTCGGTCGGCGATGAACGCCGTCGCAGTTCTCCCCCCTCGCCAGCCGCACCGCACTCCGCCCCATCGGCCAGAACGAGAAAGGGCGGCCCCGGTCCCGGAGCCGCCCCTCGCGACGTGCATCAGCCGAAGCCGTTGCCCGCTATTCCCTATTCCCTATTCCCTGCCGGCCCTATCCCCCCGACGTCCCGTTCCGCTTCACCAGCGACGCCTCCGTCACAGGCAAGTCTTTCGTCACGGGCAAGCCGCGCAGCGAATCCAGCAGCTCCAGGTCCTCGCGCCAGACGGTGCGCAGGATGGGGTGCCGGTCCACGTAGGCGTGCAGCCCGGCCACCAGCGCGTCCAGGTTCACCCCCTCGAAGTCCTCTACGAAGCTGGGCGACTCGGGGCCGGACGATTCGGGCGCGTCGCCCAGCCACACCACGGTGCCGTCGGGGTACTGCACCCCCACGCGCGTGCCGTCGGTGGCGTAGCTCACGGCCCCTTCCCAGGGCATCACGTCGCGCACCTCCACCCCGTGGGCGTCGGTGCGGGGAAGGTAGAACCGGTCCGGCAGTCGGATTTCGCGGGCTGTCATCACAGGGGGCCGCGGCCTAAAGGGCGGTAGAACGGTGAACCATGAGAAAAAGGGCGCCCGGCGGGCGCCCCAGGGGTCAGGCAGTCACGGCGGGACGGCGATCCGCCCCCGCGCGCCCCGCAGCGGCCGCATCCGCGCCGTCCGGGTGAATGCGCTCCATCTGCGCGCGCACCTCCACGAAGCGCTGCGCCTGCGCCACCAACCCGCGGCGCTCCAGGAACGCGTCCAGGTGCTGCAGCATGTCGCACATCATGTCGTAGCGCTCCTGCACCCGCCGCAGGCGACGGATCTCACGCACCAGGCGCAGGGCCGCGTCGGGGTGCATGGCCGCGATGTACGCCTGGTCCGCCTCCGCCAGGTCGTGGTCGCGCTCCACCACGTACTGCAGCTCGTTCTCCGCCGGCGTGTGCACCACCACGCGCGCGCTCTCGCCGGTCTGGTAGTCCATCACCACCTGCGGCTCCCAGGGACCGGGCGTGGCGTCCACGGCCAGCGCCTCGATGGCGTGCAGCTCCTGGTCGGTGGGGGGGATGTGCTTGGCCATTGCCTGGAGGTGGTGGGGGTGCCGCGCCGGCGGGTGCGGGCGAGGGGACGGTACGCGTGGGTTCCGGACCTGAAACGATGGATCGTGGCAGCCCCGTGCGCAAGTGTTTCGGGCGCGTTTCGGGCCAGCTGGGCCAACATTGGCGGTGGATGAACGGCGCTGGTACGGCGGATGCTGATCGGGCCCCGCTCGCAGATGGAAAATCCCGGTCCAACCCGCGTTTTAGAGGTGCCGATGCCCAGGCTTCGCTTGCTTTCCGCCGGACTGCTTACCGCCGCCCTTGCCGCCGCCGCGTGCGACGGCGCCGGCGAGCACAACGTTCCCGACGAGGCCAACCAGGGCGCACCGGGCCAGGACTCGCTGGTGCGGGGCACCGACATCGCGCCCGGCCCGCCGCCCGTGGGGACGGTGAACCCCGCCGCGCCCAGCGGCCCCGGCACGTACAACGACAGCGCGACGCCCGGCGCCGTGGGCGGGCCCACGCCCTCCGGCGCCGCGGGAAGCCCCGTCGTGCCGCCGACCCCGCTGGAGACGCAGGGCAACGACTCGCCCAGGGAGCCGTAACACGGAGAGATTCCGGCGGGTCGGTGTTACACGCCGGCCGTTCCTGCCGCCCTCTCCGATCCCGCGCCGTTGTTTTCCTGAGGGAGGCGCCGCCGATTCCATCCGTCCCTGGATCTCCGGCGCCGACCGAAGGATCTACCGTCCCGTGCTCGACCGCAGCCTCTCGCGAACGCCCTTCCCGCCGACGACCCGTCTCGATCCACCGAACGCCCTACAGGATCACCGTCTCGCCGTGCCGCAGCACGTGCAGGTCGGAGTTCGCCAGCCCCGCGTCCGCCCAGGCCTTTCGCAGGCGGACGGGCGGCTCCAGCGGATCCTCGTCCGTCAGGCGGAACGTGCCCCAGTGCATGGGGATGAAGGCACCGCGGCCGCCCATCTCGCGGTAGGCGCGCACGGCCTCTTCGGGATTCATGTGCGCCGGCGCCATGAACCAGCGCGGGTCGTACGCGCCGATGGGCATCAGCGTCGCTTCGAAGGGTCCCAGCCGCGCGCCGATCTCCTCGTAGCCGCGAAAGTAGCCGCTGTCGCCGCCAAAGTACACGCGCCGCCCGCCCGCCGTCTCCAGCGCGAACGATGCCCACAGGCGGTTGTTGAACTCGCGCGGCGAGCGGCGCGTCCAGTGCTGCGCCGGCGTGCAGGTGACCGTGAGCGCGCCGCCCGGCAGCACCTCCTCGTCCCACCAGTCCACGTCCGCCACGTTGGTGATGCCGCGCGCGCGGAGCCACGCCGCGTGCCCCAGCGGCGCGATCCAGCGGATGCGGTCGCCGAACCGGCGGTGCAGCGCGCGGACGGAGCCCTCGTCCAGGTGGTCGTAGTGGTCGTGCGACAGGATCACCGCGTCGATGGGCGGCAGCGCCTCCATCGCCAGCCCCGGCGGCACGAAGCGTTTGGGCCCCAGGAAGCGGAACGGCGATGCGCGCGGCCCGAAGTGCGGGTCCAGCAGCACGTTGCGCCCGCCCACCTGCAGCAGGAAGCTCGCGTGGCCAATCCAGGTGATGCGGATCTCCCCGCTCGCCGCGGCCGGGCGCGCCACGTCGCTGGCCACCAGCGGCAGCCGCGACGGATCGGGATTGGGCGGCAGCTTCGCGCGCATCCGTTCCATCTGCCAGCGCAGCACGCCGCCGCCGGAGCGCACGTCCGCGGTCTCCAGCGGCCACGGGATGCGGTACTTGCCGTCCGGCCCGTGGTGCGAGGGTCGCTGGGTCATGATTGCTCGCGGACTGCGTGCGGCAGGATCGCGTTCGTAAGGTTCGCCATGGCCTTGTGCTTGTCTCTTCCAGAAGCTGATTCTAGCTTCCACGGGGTGTGGCATCTTCCAGTCCGTCAGTCGTCCCGAAAACGGGAACCATGCGGCAACTAGACATCATCGACGATCAGCTCGAATACGTGGGGCTGTTCGCCCAGCCGGCGTTTCGGCTCTTCACGAGCCCCGCCGCCCTTGCGTCCGGACTGTACCACGCATTCTACGGGCACCATTCCGGGGTCGACGACATCACCTTCGAAGGTGGGCCCGCGGACCCGTTGCGCGGGAGCTGGGTGGTGGACCTTGGAGCGCAGGGAACCTACAAGCTGAGCCTGGAACGCGTGGAGTGGGAGCGCCCGGATTCGTGGACCTGGGAGCTGGACAGCGCGGTGCTCGCGGGGGGTGACGTCTGGCTCCGCTCGCTCCGAACGGGTGCCATGCTGATGCACAGCCACTACTTCACCTATACCGCACACGCATCGTCCCTGACGGGTACCGCGAGCGAGGTGCTTCTCGGACTCGGGGGGCCGTCGCTGCCGGGGCTCGGCCAGAACGAGGGTACGGGATTGATTTTTCACTCCCGGATCAATTCGGAGACCACGATTCAGTTTACGGTCGACCACTCCCATGAGGTGGAGAACGGCCTGTTCATCGAGCTGGTAGCCATCCTGGAGACGGATCGGATCGATTATCTTCAGATCGGTCCCTGGCTGCTCGACATCCTTCGCCAGGCAGCCAGCGGTGCAGGATTGGAGATCGTGACGGGCGTTGGTTGAGGAGCCGCTGATCCACGGCCAGCATGAACCTCGGCAAGGAGCTCCATGCGCAAGGAAGTGAAAGCCGGGAACCACCACGCGAGCAGGGCGCGCCCATGGGGAAAGCCGTCGCGCAACAGCCCCATCCCGACGGCAGCCCCGCGGCTGCGGGCCGGAGAAGCCAGTGCGCCCGTGGTATCCTGGGGGCCAGTACCTGCACCCGAGCTGCAGGCCCGTTTTGAAGATCTCTCCCGGCGGTGGCGCGAGGAAACGGAGTTCCACTCCGCGGCCAGCGCGCTCTTCATGCATCGTGCGTATCAGGAGATCATCGGACTCGGACCCGCCGTAGTGCCGCTGCTGCTCGCGGACCTGGAGAAGACCCACGACCACTGGTTCTGGGCCCTGCGCGCGATCACGGGAGAGAACCCGGTGCCTGCGGAGGAGCGCGGAAAGGTGGAGCGGATGGCGGAGCGCTGGGTGGACTGGGGCCGCGCGCACGGGCTGCTGTGACGGAGGACTGGCTTAAGCGCCGGTTTCCTCGGCTCGCGGACGACGACTTTCGCGTCACCAGCCGCGCCACCACCGTCTACAACTGCGTGGGCTGGGCCGCGGAGGACGATCGGAACTGGTGGTCGCCCGAAGACTTCGAGCTGTACTACTGGCCGGAGGGTGCTCCCCGGGACTGGTCGGTGGACGCGTGGGCCGCGGCGTTCGCGACGGTTGGGTTCGAGCCCTGCGACGGGGCAGAGCTGGAGCCGGAATACGTCCGCATCGCCATCTACGGCCGGGCGGGAAACGCGCTTCACGCCGCGCGCCAGCTTCCCTCCGGCCGCTGGACCAGCAAGCTGGGCAAAGGGGTGGACATCGAGCACGAGCTCCACTCCCTCACGGGCGATACCTACGGCGAGGTCGTGCACCTGATGCGCCGCCGCATCGCTCTTTCCTGACTCCCCGTCAGCTTTCTTTCCGCTCCCCCTCCCGCCCGCGCTTCTCCATCCGCCGCTGCTCGTCGCGCAGCTGCTGCTCGATCATGCGGCGGGTGCGGGCGGGGGCGTCGGACACCAGCGGGGCGATGAGGTCGGCCTCGGGAAGGTTCTTCCAGTAACGCTTGGGCATCTCCGCGCGCATGGCGTTGGTCCGCAGCCGCGCGGGGTTGAAGGTGCTGGCGTAGTACGTCCGCCACAGCGTCTCCAGCACGTCTTCCGTGGGCGCCTGCGCGCGCGACACGCCGGGCGTGAACGCGACCGCCTCGCCGTCCCAGTGCGCGCACCGGCGCGGCGTAAGGATGCTCCAGCGCATGGACGCGAACCGCTCCGCGAAGAACGCCGACGCGCGCTCCACGATGTGGTGCTCCGGCTCGAACCACGCGACGTACACCGTGGCACCCTCGTGCTCCACCGTCCGGAACCGCACGAACGCCTTCATCTTGTGCGTGTCGCGGCGGACGGCTTTTTCCATCCGCAGCAGCCGGTGCACGTCGGGGTCGGTGGCCACGTCCATCAGCCGCGGCTCGCCGTGCGTCTGCCGCCAGAGCAGGCGGTAGAGCAGCCCCCAGCGCTCGGGGTCCGCGTGGCAGGCGGCGGCCTCGGCCAGCTCCACGAACCGGCGCGGCACACGGTGCCCCTGCAGCGGCCGCGCCTCGCCGGCGATGCCGGCGTCCTCCACCAGCCCCAGCCCCCCCTGCGCGTCGTCGGCCTCGCGCCACGCCACGTCGCGCGGCTCCGCGCCGTCCAGCAGCAGCCGGCGCGCGGCCTCGCGCCACGCGGCAAAGGTGGGCTCGATCACGACTTCGATCATCGCGTCCGCTCGTGACAGGAGATCCGGATCCAGGTCATTGGATGTGGATTGGGGAGCGCCGTTCCCTCGACATCGGCGCCAGACCTGGCGCGATCGGCGGACGGGATGCGGCGGATGGCGAGTGCCGTGGATCAGGCGCGGGGCCGGCATCTAGCCCGGCGAATGAATTCGCGGCACTAAACGACCACCGGCTAAAGCCGGTGGGTTATTGGAGCCGCTGAAAGCGGCGGTCAGGCTAAAGCCTGCTGAAAGTCCTGGGGCTGAAAGCCCCCTGAAGCTGGGACTGAAACTCCCGACCCTACTCCGCCTCGATCGTGAACTGCTCTCCCGGGTCCTCTTCGTGGTGCCGCTCGATATACCCTTCTCTCTGTGCCGACGTAAGCTCCCCCGACGTGCTGCAGAAGTACCCGCGCGCCCACAGATGCTGACCCCAATACCGCTTCTTCAAATGCGAAAACTCCTGCTGCAGCAGATGCGACGATCGACCTTTCA
>DATING010000588.1:0-2306 GCA_035474555.1 Longimicrobium sp.
CGGATCCGCTGAAATCCCAGGATCAGGCGCGGATCATCTTGACAGCGTTTCAGGGGGATGAGCATATCTTCACGACCCCGCCGGCACCCTGCGCGAGGGGTGACGCTTCTCGCCCAGACGAAAAGAGATCCGATGGGACGGCTCCGCATTCTCGTGCTGGTTCTCTGTGCGGCCTGTGCGTCCGGTGCGCGCACCGAGCCCGGCGCCGGGTCGCTGCCAGCCATGGCCGCCGTGCGGGACACGTTCGCGACGGTGAACGGCGTTCGCCTGCACTACCGGGACTGGGGCGGGAGCGGAGAGCCGGTTCTCCTGCTGGCCGGGCTGGGCAACACGGCGCGTGTGTACGACGGCTTCGCGCCCGAGCTGGCCCGCGACTTCCGCGTGCTGGCCATCACCCGCCGGGGCAGCGGCCGCTCGGAGATTCCCGCAAGCGGATACGGGCTGGATACGCTCGTGGCCGACATCCGCGCCTTCATGGACGCGGCCGGCATCCAGCGGGCGCACCTGGTGGGGCATTCGCTGGCGGGCGCCGAGCTGACCCGCTTCGCGGCACTGCATCCCGAGCGGGTGGGCAAGCTGGTGTACCTGGACGCCGCGTACGACCGTTCCACGCAGGGCCCGGTGTCCGCGCAGGATCCGCGGGACCGATCGGGGCCCACGCCGGCGGACCGGGCCTCGGTCGAGGCCTACCTGGCCTTTACGCGGCGGACCCGGCTGGACCTGGCCCGCTACTGGACGGCGCCGATGGTCGCGGACGTGACGGAGAACCTCGCGGCCCAGGCTGATGGAACCGTGGCGTGGCGCACACCGGGCCCCATCTACGGCGCCATCCTGGGCGGCGTGAACACGGCGGCCCCGGAATACGACCGCGTACGGGCGCCGGCACTCGCTGTCTACTCCGTGGAAAGGGAGGATTACTGGGTTCCGGCGAATGCCACGGCCGAGCTGCGCGCGGCGCACGCCCGCTTCCAGGCGGAGGTCCGCGGGCCCTGGCGGCGGCAGAGCATGGAGCAGTTCCGGTCGGGTGTGCGTGACGGCCGGGTGGTGGAGATGGACGCGGGGCATCACCTCTTTCTCCACCAGCCCGCCGAAGTGCTGCAGCTCGTGCGCGACTTCCTTCGCCAGCCGTGACCCGTCAGCCCCGGCGCGCGGGCTCCGAACCGGTTCAGAAATGCGATGGAAGGCCCATCCCACTGATCGGCGTCCTGGAGCTACCGAGGGTGGAGGACGGCGGTCCGAGCAGGTGAAAGCGGGGTCGTGGCTGCGAGCGTGCAGCCACGGCCCCGTTTCTTCATCCGCTCCATCCGCCGGCAGCCGCTTCAGCGCGATTGTCGCATCGAAACAGGGCGCCGATGCGCGCGCAACGCCGGCGAGCCTGTCGCGCACCAGGAGCTACGCGCCGGTGGTCACCTCTTCGTAGGCCACGGCCAGGGGATCGCGCGGGCCCGCCTGTCCGAACGGGCCCCACGCCTCGAAGCCGGCGAGCGGCGTGCGCATGGCGAGGATCTCCTCGCGCGAGCGGCCCGCCGCCACGTGCTGCTCCACGAACGCCAGCACGGCGGCGAGGTAGTCGCGGAACTGCAGCAGCTCCACTGAGCTCCCGGTGACGGGGAGCCCCTCCGCCGCATGCCCGAAGATGTAGAGGGTGTCGCGCGCGTGCGCGTTCGCGACCTGCTCCAGGAGGCGCGCCCAGTTGCGCATGGAGGCGCCGGCCGCGCGGTCCACGACGGGGTGGCGGCGGTGGAAGCCCAGGTCGCCCATGTGCACCACGTTGGCGCGTTCGAAGGTGATGACCGCGTCCCCGCTGGTGTGCGCGCGCCCGTGGTGCCGCGCGGTGATGCGCTCGTCCCCGACTTCGGTGGACCAGCTGTGCGTGAAGGTCGTGTCCGGGTAGAGCGGCGGCGGGGGAGGCGGCTGCGTCGCTTGCGGTTGTGCGGGAGGCTGCGCCGCCGGCGGGGCCTGCTGTGCCTGCGGGGGCGGCTGCGGCGCGCGCCGCATGTGCTGGTCCGCCATCCCGTGCGCCACCACGCGCCGCGCGACGCCTGTGAAGACGCCGTTCCCGCCCGTGTGATCCCCGTGATGGTGCGTGTTGAGCAGCACGTCCACGCCGCGGTTGCGCGACCGCTCCTGCAGCCCCGCGAGCAGCGCCCGCGCCTCCGCGGGGAACTGCGTGTCCACCACGGCGACGCCGCCGCGATTCACGATCCAGCCCACGGTGCCGCCCCGCATGGTGAAGGTGCCGACGTTGCGGCGGATCGGCGTGAAGTTCGCCTGCTGCATCGTCTGCATCGGCTGCACCGGATGCG
>DATING010000589.1:0-15191 GCA_035474555.1 Longimicrobium sp.
TCCCCGTCGCCTCCCGGCCCCTGGCCGGGTGGCGACGTCGGTTTTCCCGGTATGGGCCTTGCGCCGTCCCCGCGCCGGCTCGCGGCCGTCCGGCCGCGCTCGGGACACCGGCAAGGAGCGGCGGATGAAGAACATGATGAACAAGCAGGACGTGGACGCTGCGCTGGGCCAGGATACGGCCATCCTCTTCAAGCACAGCACCCGCTGCCCCATCAGCGCGGCGGCGCGGGGCGAGATGGAGCGCTTCCTGGAGCTGCACCCCGACGCGCCCGTCTACACGGTGGACGTGAACGACGCCACGGAAGCCTCGGCCTACCTGGCGGAAAAGACGGGGATCGAGCACCACTCCCCGCAGGTGATCGTCACCCGCGGCGGCACGCCGGAGTGGCACGCGTCGCACTTCGACATCCGCGCGGACGAGGTGGAGCGGCGGATGGCGGGCAGTGCGTGATCGCACGGAAGTGCGGGAGTGCGTTAGTGCGTAAGTGCGTTAATGCGGGAGGGGATTCGGGAGACGGGGCGCAGTGCCATCGCGGGCGGAGCGCCCCCCATCCCCCGGCCCCTTCCCCCATAAACGGCATGGGGGAAGGGGAGAACGTCCGTCGCGAACGCGTGAATCCGCGGCTGGAGACGTCATAGAAGAAGCCCCGTCCCGGCGGACGTGCCGGACGGGGCTTCAACGCTTGTACAGCAACCTCATCCGCCGGCGTCACCTCGACTTCCGGCGGAGATCCGCCAGTCCGCGCAGGCGGACTTCGTGTGCTTGTTGCAGCGAATTCATTCGCCCGGCTCGGGACCGGCTCATCGGCCGATCCCCGCCGGCATCGCCGCCCACATCCACTTATCCGGCCGTCCTTCAGCCGCTCCTCCCCCGCCCTGCTCCTCGGCCGGTCGAATGCGCTACGACGCGCGGATCACGCGGTAGCGGGCCTTGACCAGCTGGAAGATGCCGTAGGCGATGAGCCCCAGCGCCACGATCCCCAGCAGCCACGGGCCGTACGCGGCCTTCCGGAGGGCGACCAGCGCGCCCTGCAGGCCCTGCGCCTCGGAGGCGTCGTACTGCAGCGCGGCCTTGAGCACCAGCCAGCCGATGATGCCGAACACCACGCCCCGCGCCGCCATCCCCGCCCGCCCCAGCGCCACCACCCGCTGCCGCGTGGCCACGGCGGAGCCCTCCAGGTTCAGCTTCTTGGTCAGGTCGCTCGCAAAGGCGCGGTACAGCTCGTACAGGCCGTAGCCCGCAATCCCCAGCCCCAGCAGCCCGATTGCCACGCGGCCGAACGGCTTGTCCATCACCGCCGCCGTCCAGTCCTGCGCGCCGCCGCCCTCCCCGCCCCCGGAGCCGCGCACCAGCCGTACGGCCTCCAGCGTGAGCCCGGCGTACAGCACGGCGCTGATGCCGTAGCCGATGCGGGCCACGAGCCCCTTGGCGTCGCTGCCCTTGTGCTCGGGGTCCATCACCGCCTGCACCACCTTCCACAGCACGTAGCCGGCGAGCCCCAGGGCCATGATCCCCAGCAGCACCTTGCCGAACGGCTGGCGGAGGATGGTGCCCAGCGCACCGTGCGTCCCTTCCACCTGCTCGGCGGGGCTGAACGCCGCATCGGCCGCGATGACGCCGATGATGACGTAGACCACGCCCTTGGCGGCGTATCCCAGCCGCGCCAGGCGCTGCACCCCGGGCCCGGCCTGGTGCGCGGCGCGGCGGGCGTGGTGCTGCACTTCGCGGGCGGGTGCGTCGAACAGCGCCATCCAGGCCTCCAGGCTTCATGCGGTGTCGGGGGAACTCGCTTGGATGCGGTACAGTTGCAAGGACCGGGCGCGGCGCTGCGACCCGCCCTGGCACGCGATCGCACGCGGTGGAGGACGGCACTCGGGGGGTGGATGGATGTATGTGCGCGCCATCGGTTTCCGCGGGCACGGACGGACCGTGGGGCACGATGCGCGGGCGATGTGAAACAAGCTGTGCGGCCGGGTCGTTGTGTTCTATATTCGTAGCAGTTCCTTCCCCCGTCTCCCTCCCGTACCCCCCCGTTCCGATGCGATCAATCGCCCGTTCCACGGCCCTGTTCCTCGCGTTCGCCCTGGCCGCCTGCGGCGATGGGCCTACTAACGGCGGAGGCGGCGGGGGCGGCAGCAAACCGGGTCCGCCCGCGGCGGTGGCCGTGGTGAGCGGCGCCGGGCAGCAGGTGCCGGCCGGCCAGCCCGCCCCTGCCCCGCTGGTGGTCAAGGTCACGGACGCGCAGGGGCGCGCCGTCCCCGGCGCGGCCGTCGCCTTTACGGTGGCGGCCGGGAGCGGCTCCGTGTCCGCGGCGTCGGCCACGACGGGCGCGGACGGCCTGGCGCAGGTCTCGTGGACGGTCGGGCCCTCCGCGGGAATGCACTCGGTGGGCGCCGCGCTGGGCGCGCTGGCGGCGACGTTCACGGCCACGGTGACGCCCAACGCGACAGTGACCGGCTCCGTGACGTTCGCCGACACGCTGGTGGCGAGCGGGCTGTCGCTGCCGGGTGGATTGTCGGCCGTGCTGTCCCGGGGCTCGCCCAAGGCGGCGTCGTTCCTGGGGCGGGCCACGGCGGGCGGAACCCAGCGGCAGCCCGCGCGCCCCGTGGACGTGCCCGGGGCGCTGATCGTGACGCTGCGCCGCGAGTCCATCGGCGCGCCGGCGGGTGGGCCCCGCGCGCGGATGGCGCTGCAGCAGGCGGGCGCCGTGGCGGAGCGCATGCGGCGCACGCTGGAGGAGCACGCCGGCCCCGGCCGCCGCGTGCGCGACGTGTCGCCGCAGCTGGCGGCGGGGCGGCTGGAGGTGCAGCCGGGGACGGAGGACGCCGTGGCGGCGGAGCTGCGGCGCGACCCGCGCGTGCAGCGGGTAGACCGGGACGGCTGGGCGTACGCCACGGCCGGCGTGACCCCCAACGACCCGTTCGCGGCGGCGCAGGCCTGGCACTACGCCCTGGTGGACATGCCGCGGGCGTGGAAGCGCACCACGGGCGGCACCAGCGTGCTGGTGGCGGTGGTGGACGACGGCATCCGCTTCGACCATCCCGACATCGCGGCCAACCTCACGTCGGACGGCTACGACTTCGTGAGCAGCCTGAGCGCGAACTCGCCGTGCGGCGTGGCGAACAACTCGGGCGACGGCGACGGGTACGACCCCGATCCCACCATCCCCGCGGACTACGTCGGCTGCGGCCTCGCCCAGGCGGGCGGCCACGGGCTGCACGTGGCGGGCACCATCGGCGGTGTGGGGAACAACGGGGTGGGAATGAGCGGGATGGCGTGGACCGTCCGCATCCGTCCCGTGCGGGTGCTGGGACGCTTCGGCGGCACCAACTTCGACATCGCGCAGGGGATCCTGTACGCGGCGGGGCTGCCGGCCTCCAACGGCGCGGGCGGCGTGGTGCAGGCGACCTCCGGGGCGCGCATCATCAACCTGAGCCTGGGCGGGCCCGGCGACTCGCAAGTGATGTACAACGCGGTGACGGCCGCCGTGGCCGCGGGCGCGCTGGTGGTGGTGGCCGCGGGGAACGAGAACACGTCGGCCCCGTCGTATCCCGCCGCCTACGCCGAGGTGCTCACCGTCTCCGCCGTGGGGCCCAACCGCACGCGGGCCGGCTACAGCAACTGGGGCCCCAACGTGGACATCGCCGCGCCGGGCGGAGACCAGTCCGCGGGCGGGTTCTGGGCGGGCGTGGCCTCCACGCAGTGGGACTTCACGAAGGGCACCCCCACGTACGGCCTGATCAGCGGGACCTCCATGGCGGCCCCGCACGTGGCGGGGGCGGCGGCGCTGCTGCTGGCGCAGGACCCCTCGCTCACGGCGGCGCAGCTGCGCGAGCGGCTGATGACGTACGCGGTGGACCTGGGCGCGCCGGGGCCGGACCCCATCTTCGGCGCGGGGCTGCTGAACGTGCGCAACAGCCTGGCGCAGTCGCACGCCATCCAGCGCCGCCTGTTCGGCCGGGTGTACGATGCGGCCACGGGCGCCATCGTGCGCGACGTGCCGGCGGACGGGGCCAGCTTTTCCATCGGCCAGCTGCCGGACGGGGCGTACCACGTGTTCGCCGGGCTGGACGACGAGCTGGACGGGATCTTCGGCGTGACGCACGGGCGCTGGGGCGGGTTCACCGGGCCCGGCGGCGCGCTGCAGCCCCTGGCCGTGCAGGGCGCGGGCACCTACCCGGCGGCGTTCAGCATCGGGTTCGCGAACGAGCGTGAGCCCAACGACACGCCGGCCACGGCCAGCCGGCTGATGCTGGGCGGCTCGCTGTACGGGCAGCTCAACACCGCCTCGTCCGTGGACGTGTACGCGGTGAACCTTCCCGCGGGCACCTACGTGTTCGAGACGGTGGCGTGGGAGGGCGCGTGCGGGCTCACCATCAACGCCGACACGGAGCTCACCCTCCGCTCGCCGGCCGGCGCGGTCCTCGCGCAGAACGACGACATCGACGCGGACCGCATCAACTACTGCTCGCGCGTCTCGCAGACGGTCGCGGCGGGCGTGCACACGCTCACCGTGTCCGGCTACAGCGCCGGCGGCTACCGCGTGATCGTCCGCCCGGCGTAAGCGTTCGCGACGGATGCGGACGGCGAACCGGCGCCGCGGGCTGCATGCCTGCGGCGCCGGTTTTCGTTCGCCTGCCCGTCATTCCGAGCTCGACGATGACGATTGTGAGCACGCCGAGTGAAACGAACCGGCAGGGGTCCGTCCGCGGACCCGATGGCGGCCATCCAGCCAGGGCCGGCTTCTACCGATCGCGATCAGGTGGATGCCGTGCATCGGCAGGCTTCCGTGCCGAGGGGGTCAGTATCCCCTCCCAAAAACGCGGATAGCCGTCCCCTCGCCGGCAGCACCCTCACCACCAAGGATCTCTGGCCTCCTGCACGACTCGGCCGATTCGCATCCGGCCGTCGCGTCGCATCCATCCAGCACGGGCGGCCGTTGTGAAGGCGGCCTCATACCCGATTCTCTGATTGATTGCGCATTCATGATTTCAAAGAAGGCCTCACACAGGGGGAAAGAGGCAACGGGGAACGGCAGCAGTAGAACTCACGTGCACAATCAATTTAGCGATCCGGCCTCACTGGATGATTGTCATCGCGACGTCCGATCGCGGACCGGAGGAGAACGAGGCGAGCAGCAGGATGCGTCAGGCCCTTGGTAGATTGGTCGCTGCCGGCGCGGGGACGGCCATCCGCGTTTTTTCGAAGGGACAAGATCGCGGCTGCGGAGGCGGATGCCTGACCTGGCACATCATCCACCTGATCGCGATCGGTAAGAATGTGCCTGCGACGGATACCGATGACGTCTCGGATGGCAGCACGGTGACGACACGTCTGGATGGAGACCTGGCAGGATGCATTCTGCCCCAGCCCTGGTCCAGGATCGCCGCCGGGGAACCCGCCTCGACGGCGATCGCTGAGGTGCGCCGCGGATCAGAGCGGGCGGAGGAGGAGAAAGAGGAACGAGGCGAGGCCGATGCAGACGATGGCCACGCGCACCCGCTGCTGCCCCACACGCTGGGCCACGCGCGATCCCGCGTACCCGCCCAGCAGCCCCCCGGCGCCGATTGCCAGCGCCACGGGCCAGTTCACGATGCCGCTGAGCGCGAAGATCCCCGCCGCCACCACGTTCATGCAGACGGCGCCCCAGTTCTTGAGCCCGTTCATCCGGTGGATGTTGGTAAAGCCCATGAACCCCAGCCCCGCCAGCATCAGGATGCCGATCCCCGCGCCGAAGTAGCCGCCGTACACGCCGATGGCGAACTGGCCGGCGATGAACAGCCACGGCGCGACGTCGGGATCGGCGCCGTCGGCGGGCGCGGGAAGGGCACCGGCCCCGCCGCCCCGAGCCCGCAAGCGCTTCATGAGCGGGCCCTGCGCCAGGAACAGTAGCGTGGCCCCCAGCACCAGGAACGGGACGATGCGGGCGAAGCGGTCCGGCGGCGTGCGCAGCAGGAGCCACGCCCCCAGCGCGCCGCCCGCCACGCTGGGCAGCGTCAGGCGCACGACCCAGGCGCGCGCCCCGCGCAGCTCGCCGCGGTACCCCCACATGCTGCTCAGGGCGCCGGGCCACAGCGCGACGGTGCTGGTGGCGTTGGCGGTCAGGGCCGGCACGCCCAGGCCCACGAGCGCCGGAAAGGTCAGGAGCGTGCCCCCGCCCGCGATTGCGTTTACGCCGCCCCCCAGCACCGCGGCGACGAACACGGCCACGAGCGCGAGGGCGGAGAGAGGTTCGTTCGGCATCGGCCAAAGCTGCCGCCCCGCGCCCGGCGGGGCAAGCAGGGGCCCGGACGCGGAGGCGAGCGCTTCACGCGGCCGCGCCCGTGCGCCGGGCTGGGCTGCCGTGGCGAAGGGCGCGCAGCTCCTCCAGAAAGGCGTCGAACGCCGGCTCGAAGCGCTGGTCGCGGATGGAGCCGGATGCGGGCGTGCCCACCAGGTTCTCGATGGCGCGCTTGAGGGCGCTGTTGTCGTTGTATCCGCAGGAAAGCGCCACGTTCATCACCGTCCGGCCCGCCTCCTCCAGCACGGTGAGCGCGAGCAGCACGCGCATCCACCCCAGCAGCTGGCGGGGCACGGGCAGGTCCAGGTCCACGCACCGGGCGGAGAGGGTGCGCGCGTAGACGCCGAAGATCCCCGCGAACACGTCGCGCCCGCCGCGGTCCACCACCGTCTCTGCGGCGGCGCGCAGGAGCGTGCGCGCCTCCGCGGGCATCCAGACGGGCAGCCGCGCCTCCATCCGCCGCTTGAGCGGCTGGGCGTGCGCGCGGCGCAGCGTGGGGACGATCGCCTCCAGGCCCCGTACGCCATCCAGGTTCACGACCTCCGCCACACCCGCCGCGACGACTGCGCGCACCCGCCCCGCATCCATCCTCCCGAACTCCACGGCCGCGACCACGGGCACGGACGGCGTCTCGCGGACCAGCTCGGCCAGTTGCGCCATCTCGTTCGGCGCCCCGTGGATGCGGACGAGGACGACGCTGGACGGCGGCGCGGTCCGGGCGTGCTCCCGCAGTTCTGCCAACCCGTCGGTCTGGCGGATGGCGTAGCCCTGCAGCGTCTCCGGAGGTCCGGGAAAGTCGGATCGCAGCAGGAGGATGTCCCTGGGCGCATGATCGATCAGCCCCAGCGGCGGGACGCGGGGAGATGTCATTTCGTGCTGCCGATGTGTTGCAAGTGGACGCGGGCCGGGTTCATCTTGGGATCATCATCCGCACGCGCCAATCTCCCCCGCCCCGGAGGTCCCATGCGTCGCTTGAAGTTCATCATCCCCATGCTGTTGCTGACTGGCGCCTGCACCACGCCGTCCGCAGTCGAGCCCGCGAGAGCAGCCGGTGAGGCGCCGTCCACATCGGTCAACGCTAGCACGGCGATCCAGGTTCCGGCGGATACAACCACGGAAAGCAGGGACGGCGGGATCATGATAGGGTCCGGGACGTAACGGGCTATCCCCCACAGGACGTGGCTCCGCGGAGTCTTGCATTCAAGGATTCCGCGAGCTGCGCAGCAAGGTCGGCGGACCGGAGACGCGCCGGCTGCCGTCTGAGCAAATCCCGATCGCCCGAGGGGTGGCGGAGAAGGTTGTCGAGCGCCGACTCTGCCCGCGTGAGGGTATCCGCTTCCCCTCGTGCTTTCGCCGCGTCTCTCGCAGTCGTCAGCGCGTATTCCGCATACTCGCGCAGACTCAGGTTCAGCGCTCCCAGTCCAAGCTCAAGAGTGGCGACTGCGCGAAGATGATCCACTGCCCCGCCGTCCACCAGTTTCCATGCTTCCGTCCAGGCATGGTGAAACGTCTGGGCATCGCTCAATGCGCCGGCCGCGCGGGCGGTGCTCGCCAGAACCCGCAGTTGCCGGTCCGTATCGGGAAACTGGCCGCGAAGCGCGTTCAGCACCTGAAACGCGCGGAGAAACTGCCCCTGCTGTATCCACCAGTGCGACACATCGAAGGCCAAACTCAGCAGACTGGGATGATCAGGGCCGTACGCGGAGAATGCCTGTTGGGCATGCCGTTCAGCCTCGGTGAACTGGCCAGCGTAGGTTGAAACGACGAACAGATCGTGCTGGACCTTTGCCTGCCGCTCCCGCAGCCGCTTGCGCTTGGCCAGCCGCGCGGCGGAAAGAAGCAGCTCGCGGCCTCCCGCAAAGTCGCCTTTCTGGACCTTGAGGTTTCCCAGGCTGTTGATGGCTTGCGCTTGCAGCTCCCAATCCCCCGTCCAGACGGCGACCCGGCTGGCGCGCCGGAGCCACATCTCGGCCTGGCTCAGCTGCAGCCGCTGCCGGTACAGCTTGCCCGTGAGCCACGCGATCCGCGCGTTGGTGGGCCAGACGACGGCCGCGGCCTCGGCAAAGAGAAGCGCGGTGCCATGCGCTTCGCAGCCGACCGCCCAGTCCGTGAGCGCCAGGCACGCGTGCGCCAGGCGCTCCACCTCCAGCTCCGCGGGCCGGGCCAGCTCGCCTGCGATGACGGAGACGGGCGCCCACAACGCCGGGTCGATTCCCTCCGCGCGGAGCACGTCCACCTCCCACGCGTGCAGGTCGGTACCATCGAACACGGCGCCGGACACCTGCGGCCCGGCGGCCCACGCGAACACCAGGCGCAGCGCCTGGAGAACGTGGAGCGCAAAGGCGTCGGGGACCTCGTGCAGGAGAACGGCGCCGAGCACCGTCGCGTCGGGAACGGCCAGCGGGTAGGCGAATTCGAGCGGGCTGGGCGGCAGCTCGGCGCGGCTGCGGTGTCGCACGCTCGACATGGTAGGCGCGGCGAAGGTGCACGGGGCGGCCCGACATGGGCGCGACAATGGTCGCCTATTGTAAAGTGCACGCCCCGTGTGCGTCTACGGCATGAAATGGGGTGTGGGGGCTACGGAGGCGAGGGCTTCGATCTCACGGAATCCGCCATCGGCAAAGGGAATGGCCAGGCGCACCCTGCGGATCTGATCCACAGGGCGTATCAGGACGAGGACAAGGCACGGCTGGCGTGGACGAATGGCCCGGCGCAGGCTTCCTGCTCGCGTGGTCCCGAATCAAACGTTTCCGGAATCCCGTGCCCGCAAAAAGCTCTGCGTACGAGGTGGGGCCTTATCCTGCGGGTTGACATAGACTTAGCAATCCACTAGATTGACTGCATCGCGACATGGCAGGGGGTTCAACGTTTGAGCCGATTACTTTGAAGCAGGGGACTGATCCTGCGGCCAATGTGACGCCCGCGTAAGCGGATATCGCAGAAAACCGCGGGGATGCCACCCACCGATACCTCAACCGTATCGTGCTTCAAACAAGCCCTTTGTCATGTCCCGCGAGCCGGGTTTCCGCCCGCGAATTTACATACGAGCGCCCCCGTACCGTCCCACGATACGAGGGCGTTTTGATTGGGTGAGGACGCCACGCGGCGCGACCGGGGGAACCCGGCGCACGCGGCGGGTGTTCCACCGAGCCAAATCCAACACACGAACGTCGGGTGGGCCCGCGGAGGCCGCGCACGAGCGCGTCTCCGGCCCCGAGCTCCGCCCTTCGAGCCGAATACTGTTCGGGTGCACTTCCGCGGGAAGGGTGCCCGACGCAAGCGAGGCCACAGCATGCGCAACGACCTGCTGAAGCTCGCCGCCGGTGCCTTCTTCGCGGGCGCCGCCGGCGCCATGATGCAAGACGCCGAGTCGGTCGCGACGGCCACCGCCGCGCAGCCCCCGGTTCCGGTCGCGACGGCGCCGGCCGCTCCGCCCGCCTACGCGCAGGCCGTGAGGCAGACCTCGCGCGCCGTGCTGAACGGCGTGGGCGTGCAGAGCGCGGTGGAAAAGACGCAGGTGCAGCTGGCGCTGGACGCGCTGGCCGGCGAGGTGCGCAAGCAGAGCGACCCCAAGGCGCTGCGGATGGCGTTCCAGGCCTACTACAACTACAAGGCCGCCAACCCCCGGAGCGTCAAGAAGCCGTACCTGTACTTCGTGGACTACGGCCTGACGAACACCACGCCCCGCGGCTACGTGTTCGACATGGAGTCGCTCAAGGTGGTGGACGGGCCCTTCATGGTGGCCCACGGCCGCGGCTCGGCGCCGCCCAGCAGCGGCGTGCCCACCCGGTTCAGCAACCGGCAGGGGAGCAACTCCACGTCGCTGGGGCTGTACCTGGCGCAGGAGACGTACGGGTTCAGCGGCAAGTCGGGCGGCAAGTACTACACGTCCGTGGGGCTGCGGATGAAGGGGCTGTCGGGCAAGTTCAACAGCTCGGCCCGCGCCCGCGGGGTGGTGGCGCACGGCGCGCCGTACGTGACGGCCTCGCGCGCCGGCCGCAGCGAGGGCTGCCCGGCCCTGGAGCAGAACCGCGCCCGCAAGCTGCTGCCGCAGATCGCCAACGGCGGCCTGGTCTTCCTCTTCTCGCCCCTGGAGAAGTCCTGGATGGCGCAGGATCCCTGGGCCACCGACGAGGACAAGGCGTAAGGGACGGCAGATACGGCTGATCAGAGACAGCCGATCCATCGAAAAGACCCGGCGAGGAGCGATCCTCGCCGGGTCTTTTTTGCGTGGTGGATGGGGATCGGCACAGCCATGCGTCCGATCCACGCGTCCGATTCTCCTCGATTCGGCTCCTCGATTCGCGGAGGTCGGGAGGAGCGAATAAATTCGCGGCTACAACTTCACACTGTCGGCCTCCGCCGACACCAACAGCGCGGGACGGGTGCGGCGATCGGCCCTGTACGTGCGGAGCCGGAGATGGGCGGCGATCAGATTGGCCGCATCGGCCGCCCTCCGGGGGGCGCGGTGGACGGCGGGGAAGGCCGCCCCGAGGTTAGCATCCGGATTTTTGCACGGGACACACGCTGCCCCATCGCGCGGGACCGGCCCGCAGCACGTCATCCCCCGATCGCGATCGTTGCGGCCCCCGCGCTGCCCCGGCAGCCGAATCCGGCGCGAGACGGACGGGCGCCCGCCGCGCATCCGGGGCAGGAGCGGAGGCTGATATCTCCGGCCACGGGTTGGCGCGCGCGGCGGGATGGCCTAAGTTGAGCGGATCATCATCACCCGTTTGCATCGCCGGTGGCTTCTCCCAACCGCGGAATGAACCTGGACCCGTCTCCCCGCCCCCTCCGGCGCGGCCTGTCGCTGGAGCACAAGCTGCCCCTGCTGATCACGGCGCTGCTGGTCGTGACCCTGGCCGCCGGGGCGTTCTTCGCGTACACGGAGGTCAAGCAGACCGCCACCCGCGCCGCCCTGGAGCGCCTTCAGACGGTCGCGCAGCAGTTCGCCACGCTCGTCGCCCCCGGCGTGCCCGCGCGCCAGCTGGCCATGCGCACCGCCGCCGCCGATCCCGCCCTGCTGGCCGCGGTGGATGCGCCCGGGGAACGCACCCGCCCCGCCGCGGAAGCGGTGCTCCAGGGCCTGCGCCGCCGCGAGGATCCGGCCCTGCCCCTGCACCTGTGGGACCGCGCCCGGCGCCCCCTCGTGCGCATCGGCGCGTACCCGGACAGCACGGATCCCTCCCCCGGAACCCCGCGCGGCCCGCTCCCCGGCGAGATGGGGATCGGCCACTTCTTCGCCATCGACACGGCCAACTTCTTCTGGCTGGCCGTGCCGGTGACGCGGGGCGCGGACACCGTGGGCTGGATCGCGGAGCTGCGCCGGGTGGGCGGGGCCGCGGCCGCGCCGCTGGAAGAGCTGCTGGGCGGCGAGGTGGAGGTGTACTTCGGCAACCGCACGGGCGGCCCGTGGGTGGCGCTGGACGGGCCCACCGAGCCGCCCGCGCCCGGCTGGCCCTTTACGGGCTCGCGGCGATACGAACGCGCCGGCACCGGCACGCTGCTGGCCCACGCCGTGGACGTGCCCCGGACGCCGTGGACCATCGTCGCGGAGCAGAGCCGGGCCAGCGTGCTGGAGCGGCCGGGCATCTTTCTTCGGCACGCGGCGCTGGCCGTGGCGGGGCTGTGCCTGCTGGGCGCGGCCGGCGCGTGGCTCGTGAGCCGCAGCATCACCCGGCCCCTGCGCGACCTGCGGATGGCGTCCGAGGCCATTGCCCGCGGCGACTACGCGCGGCGGATCGAGATGCGGCGCACGGACGAGCTGGGGATGCTGGGGGGCGGATTCAACCAGATGGCGGCGCAGGTGCAGGCCAGCCACGACGCCCTGCGCGAGCAGGTGGATACGGCGCAGTCGCTGGCCGAGGAGCTGGAGCAGACCAACGAGCAGCTGGAGGCGGCGCTCGCCGAGGCGGACGCGGCGCGGGACGAGGCGCAGGAGGCCAACCGCTCCAAGTCGGAGTTCCTGGCCACCATGTCGCACGAGATCCGCACGCCCATCAACGCCATCATCGGCTACACGGACCTGCTGCTGATGGAGCTGGAGGGCCCGCTCACCCCCGGGCAGACGGCGCAGCTGGAGCGCGTGCGGTTCAGCAGCACGCACCTCACCGGCCTGGTGGACCAGCTGCTGGACTTCGCGCGGATCGAGGCGGGCTCGCTGCGGGTGGAGCGGCGCATCGCCCTGGCGGAGGACGCCGTAACGGCCGCCGTCACCGTGCTGGGGCCGGAGGCGGCGCGAAAGGGCATCGCGCTCTCCACGGCCTGCAACGGCGGCCTGCGCTACCACGGCGACCCGCAGCGCGTCGACCAGATCCTGCTGAACCTGGTTTCCAACGCCGTCAAGTTCACGGAATCCGGCGGCCGGGCGGAGATCCGCTGTGCCCCCCGTGACGGGAACCTCCCCGCGACGGGCACGGCGGGCACGTGGGTGTGCCTGCGGGTGGAGGATTCGGGGATCGGCATTGCCCCGGACCAGGCGGAGCGCATCTTCGAGCCGTTCGTGCAGGTGGAGAGCGGCTACACGCGGCGGCACGGCGGCGCGGGGCTGGGGCTGGCCATCAGCCGGAGGTTCGCGCGGTGGATGGGGGGTGACCTGACGGTGGAGAGCACCCCCGGCGCCGGGTCCAGCTTCACCCTCTGGCTCCCCGCCGCCTCCCCCGCTCCCCCGCCCCGCTGAGTGGATGATGTGCCTCGGCGAGCATCCGTCCCGTGCTGCGGATATCCTGCTTCGGATGGGTCTGCCGTTTCAGTCCGTCCAAGCATCCGGTGCACCGACTTCACGCCAGGCGTGGTTCTACGGATCGCGATCAGGTGGATGATGTGCCTCGGCGAGCATCCATTCCGTGCTGCGGATATCCTGCTTCGGATGGGTCTGCCATTTCAGTCCGTCCAAGCATCCGGTGCACCGCCTTCACGCCCAAGCGTGGTTCTACGGATCGCGATCAGGTGGATGTGGATGATGTGCCTCGGCGAGCATCCGCCCCGTGCTGCGGATATCTGCCTCCGAAAAAACGCGGATGGCCGTCCCCTCGCCGGCAGCGGCGGATCTACCAAGGATCTCTGGCCTCCTGCACGACTCGGCCGATTCGCGTCCGGCCGTCGCGTCGCATCGCCCCGCATAGACGGCCATCGGCGGGGCGTGTCGCACCGGAGGGTTGCCATCGCGACGTCTGGTCGCGGACCGGAGGAGAAGGCGGCGAGCAGCAGGATGCATCAGGCCCTTGGTGGACAGGCTGCTGCCGGCGCGGGGACGGCCATCCGCGTTTTTGGAACAGGCACGATCGACGCGGCGGAGGCGGATGTGTGGCCTGGCACATCATCCACCTGATCGCGATCGGTAAGAGACTGCTCGCGCCGGAAACCCGGGGAACGGCCCTGGTGGCCGCGTTCGGAACACCAACCTGTCCAGGAACCGCTTCCCCCTGTCTCTCCGACGTCCACCCCATTCCGACCCCGTCCCATGCTCCGCACGCTCGTTCTCGCCTCCGCGCTCGCGCTGACGCCCCTCGCCGGGACAGCGCAGGCCCCGTCCGCGGCCGCCCCGTCCGCATCCGCCCCGTCCGCATCCGCCCAATCCGCATCGGCCGAGTCCGCATCCCCCGCGGTCGCCCAGCCGGCTCCTGAGACGCAGGCGCCCGCCGCCGCACCCGCACGGCCATCCGCCACGTCCGCGGACACCGGCGCCGTGCCCGTGCCCCAGCCGACGGAAAAGGCCCTGCGCTACTTCCGCGGCAACACCGCGCTCTGGTTCGTGGGCATCCTGTGGGGGCTGCTGCTGCCGGCGCTGGCGCTGTTCACGGGGCTTTCCGCGCGCGTCCGGGACTTCGCGGAGCGGATCGGCGGCCGGCGATGGTTCTTCACCGTGGCCATCTACGGCATCATCATCACGCTGCTGGCGTGGCTCGCGGGGCTGCCGCTGGCGTGGTACTCGGAGTTCGTGCGGGAGCACGCGTACGGGCTCAGCAACCAGTCGCTCGGCAAGTGGCTGGGCGACTCGCTCAAGGGATTGGCGCTGTCGATGGTCGGCATCGCCCTGGTGCTGTGGATGCCGTACGGGCTGCTGCGCCGGTCGCCGCGCCGCTGGTGGCTGTGGACGGGGCTGGGCGCCATCCCGCTGATCGTGCTGCTGATCTTCGTCTCGCCCATCTGGATCGACCCGCTGTTCAACCGGTTCGGGCCCATGCAGGACGAGCGGCTGGAGGCGCGGATCCTGTCCCTGGCGCAGCGGGCGGGGATCGAGGGCGGGCGCGTGTACGAGGTGGAGAAGAGCGCGGACACCGAGACCGTGAACGCGTACGTCACGGGGTTCGGCGGCACCAAGCGGATCGTGTTGTGGGACACCATCCTGCGCAAGCTGGACGACCGCCAGCTGCTGTTCGTGATGGGGCACGAGATGGGGCACTACGTGCTGCGCCACGTGCTGATGAACCTGGTGCTCTCCGCGGCGCTGATCCTTCTCGCGCTTTACGCCGTGCACCGCCTGGCTGGGTGGTTCATCGCGCGGTGGAAGCACCGCTTCGGCTTCGACCGGTTGGACGACGTGGCGAGTCTGCCGCTGCTGGGGCTGATCGTGAGCCTGGTTTCGCTCGTGGTCACGCCCGTGCCGCTGGCGTTCAGCCGCTGGGCCGAGCACGAGGCGGACCGCTTTGGCTTGGAGCTCACGCGCGACAACCGCGCGGCGGCGGAGGCGTTCGCGCGGCTGCAGGGGGAGAACCTGTCCGTGCCCTACCACTCCACGCTCTACAAGCTGTGGAACGACAGCCACCCGCCCATCGGCGAGCGCATCGACTTCATCAACGGCTACCGTCCCTGGGCCACGGGCCAGCCGCTCAGGTACGGCGACCGCTTCGAGGCCCCGCCGGCCGCGTCCCCCTAGCGTAAGAACCCGACGCATCGCGAGAAAGCCCG